>NZ_JBVVPS010000003.1:221275-376149 GCF_055811355.1 Bradyrhizobium sp. WSM4873
CCGCCCCCGGGGGGGGTCACGGCGATGGCGGGCCGGCCAGGCTCCGCGCCCGCGAGCTGGTAGACACCCGCGACCCGCACAGACCGCCGGCCGCGCCTGTGGCGCGCCCGGCATGATCCTGAGGGCTGGCGGTTCGCGAGCACGATTTCACTCTGGTTGCGGTCTGCGCCCGGCCTAGCATGGGGGCGAGAACAGTGTCGACCCGCAACATTGTTACGTCCCTGGAACAATTGCCGCAGCGGCCGCGAAGACGCCGGTGCTTCTCATTGGCGCGTGATCAAGCTCAGTCGAGCATCGGCTGCCGCACCGCGTGCTGCGTCCGCTATGTCGCCAGCATCGCCGGCTTCGAGCGTGACGACGGCGCGACAGCCCGCTTCCATGGCCCGTTCCAGCCATTTGATGGCTTCATCGATCCACTGGTCGTGGTGCTCGGGATCGGCGATTGCCTTTTCCCGGAATGCATCTGCCTGATGAAGGCACGCGGTTCTGCGATCCACGCGGCTCTCCCGATCCGGAGGTTCCGCCCCGATCGCATCCTTGATGATCGGAGAGCCGGCGTCGTTAACATAGGACAGGAACCGCCGCCCAAAAAGAAAGCCCCAGCCGGGACTGACCGGCTGGGGCTTTCGTGCTCACAAACTTCATCCTTTGGGACTTGGACAGATAATCCGCATCGCGCCGGTTCGTTCCCGCAGGCTCGGTCCAGTTTGGAACGTTCTTTCTTTGTTGTGATTAGCGACGAGGAGAAATCGAGGAGGACGGACCATGGACGGATTGATTTATCTCATCGGCTTGATCGTGGTGGTCATGGCGATCCTGTCGTTCTTCGGCCTGCGCTGAGAGAGCGGCGATGACGATGGAAACTCTCATACGGGAAGAGATCATGGAAGGCGGCGGCGTCGCTGCCGACGACCGGCGCACCACCCAGTGGAGCTCGGTCATCGCAGGCGCTTTGGCTGCCGGCGCAATGTCGTTCATCCTGGTCGGCTTTGGAGTCGCCGTCGGCCTGGGCGTCAGTTCAGCCTCGCCGACATGGCGCGATGCATCGGCGGCGCTGGCTTTGCTGTCGGGGCTGTATCTGATCATCCAGGCGATTATCAGCTTCGGCTTCGGCGGCTATGTCGCCGGCCGGACAACGCGACCAGCCCCGGCGATCACAACGATGGAAGACGACGGCGAACGGCGGGACGGGCTGCATGGCCTGATGTCCTGGGCGCTTGCCGTGCTGCTTGGTGCCGCTCTGCTTGCGATACTCGGCGCAGCTGCGATTGATCGTTCGCCGATGCGCAGTTCGGCGAGCAATACCTCCGTCGCCGAGCCTCTGTTGAGCTACGAGCTGGACAAGCTGTTTCGCGCGCCGCGGCGGCCCCCTAACACGGACCTGAGGGAAGCCCGAGCCGAAGCAGGACGCATCTTGATGACGTCATCGAGCCACAGCGGCGTCAGCACCGATGACCGGGCCTACCTCATGCAGCAGGTGGCCGCGCTGACGGGACTCGCGGCACCCGACTCGGAACGACGGGTCGACGCGGCGATTGCGGATTCGAGGACGGCCATCAATCGGGCGCGGCGTAATTCCATCATCGTCGCCTTCTCCGTTGCCGCAGCAACCCTGATCGGCGCTGCCGTGGCCTGGGCTGCGGCGGTGGCCGGCGGGCGGCACCGCGACGGAGAGCCGCTGCCGAACTGGATGGCAAGCTCGAACCGCTTCCATCGCAATCCGCGCGCGATGCCGGTGCCGTAAGAATGCAGCGATGGCCGGGAGCGATCCCGGCCACATCGCTGTGGCGAGCTAGGCCTTCTCCTCCCAGATCATGGCGAGGTGGACGATCGTTTGCACCGCCTTCTCCATGTCCTGCCGGCTGACCCATTCGAGCCGGGAGTGAAACGCGTGCTCGCCGGCGAAGATGTTGGGGCAGGGCAGCCCCATGAAGGAGAGGCGGGAGCCATCGGTGCCGCCGCGGATCGCGGTGCGCATCGGGCGCAGGCCGGCGCGGCGGATCGCTTCAATGGCGTATTCGAGAATGTGCGGGTGGCGATCGATCACCTGCTTCATGTTGCGGTACTGCTCCCGCACCTCGAATGTGTAGGTCGAGCGCGGATATTCCTTCATCACGTCCTTGACGATGTTCTCGAGCAGGATCTCCTTCTCCTTCAGCCCTTCCTCGGTGAAGTCGCGCACGATGAAGGAGAGCGTCGCCTGCTCCAGCGCCCCCTCGATCCCGATCGGATGCAGAAAGCCCTGCTTGCCTGATGTCGTCTCGGGCGAGCAGCCTTCCCGGGGCAGGCGCTCGACGATTGCGGCGGCGATCTTGATCGCGTGCTCCATCTTGCCCTTGGCATAGCCGGGATGGGCACTGACGCCGTTGATGGTGATGGTGGCGCCGTCCGCCGAGAAGGTCTCGTCCTCGACGCAGCCCGCGCTCTCGCCGTCCATGGTGTAGCCGAAATCGGCGCCGAGCTTCTTGATGTCGACATTGTCGACGCCGCGGCCGATCTCCTCGTCGGGCGTGAACAGGATCTTGATGGTGCCGTGCTTCACGTCCGGATTGTTGATGAAGAAATGTGCGGCATCCATGATCTCGGCGACGCCGGCCTTGTTGTCGGCGCCGAGCAGCGTGGTGCCGTCGGTGGTGATGATGTCGTTGCCGATCTGGTTCTTCAGCGCCGGATGCTCGGCGAAGCGGATCACCTGACTGGTGTCGCCTGGGAGGGTGATATCGCCGCCGCGATAGTTCTTCACGATCTGCGGCTTGACGTCCTTGCCGGTGACGTCGGGCGAGGTGTCCACGTGCGAGCAGAAGCAGATCACCGGCACCTTCTTGGCCGTGTTCGCCGGGATCGTTGCATAGACGTAGCCGTAATCGTCGAGATGAGCGTCCTCGACCCCCATTTCCCTGAGCTCGGCGGCGAGCACACGGCCGAGATCTTTCTGCTTCTCGGTCGACGGCGAGGCCGGAGATTCCGGGTCGGACTGGGTGTCGATGGTGACGTAGCGCAGGAAGCGCTCGGTCACGGTATGCGAAAAGGTGAGGGAGGACATTTCTGGTCAAACCGCCGAGTGAGGGGAGACAGGCGGTATACCAGAAAACCGAGCCGCGTTGCGGCCGGAGGACGCGGATCAGGCTTAACGAAACGTGAGGGGTCAGATCGCCTCTTTCAGCTCCTTGACCGGGCGGAAGGCGACCTTCTTGCTGGCCTTGATGTGGATAGGCTCGCCGGTGGCGGGATTGCGGCCGGTGCGGGCGGCGCGCTTGCGGACCTGGAGGATTCCAAGTCCGACGATCCGGACACGGTCGCCCTTCTTCAGGTGCTTGGTGATGAGCTCGACCATGTCGGTCAGAACGGCCTCAGCGCGCTTCTTCGAGAGATCCTGGCTCTCCGCGATGTCGGAGGCGAGGTGCTTGAGCGTGATGGTGGCGGGAGCGGCAGCCTTCTTCGCCGAATCCTTCTTGGCCGAGTCTTTCCTAGCCATGTCTGGCCTCCTCGATTCCTGCCGGTGGTCGGGATGAGGGCCCCCAAACCCCGCAAGTTCCCGGAGGGGTAGACGATTCGGGGCTGGACTGACTACGTCAGCCCGCGCGGCCGAGGGTCACGTTCGTGCGCGCCCTCGGCGGAAATCCGGTCATTCCGGCAGTGGATGCAACATCCTTGACTTCAACAGGTCCGGCCTTTAAGTCCCCCTCGTTCCGCAGACATTTGCGTGTCACGCGGGAGTAGCTCAGTTGGTTAGAGCGCCGGCCTGTCACGCCGGAGGTCGCGGGTTCGAGCCCCGTCTCTCGCGCCATTTTTGGCAATCCTTTCATACCCTTACCTTCAAATCCTGATCTCGCTTCGATCCCGGGTCATGCGCGAGCGGGCTTCTGCGTGCTTTTTGGTCTTCGACCTGCGCAAAATTCCTCGTCCGCGCGACGGCCGCCAGGCGATCGAGTTGATTGCGCCGTTGATCACATGGTACCGCTCAATCCGGGATTGTTCGGATCGATTTGATGCAGGCAGCCGATTTCAGCGCGACGTTGCAGAATTTGTTCGCGAAGGGCGTGCGCTACGGGACCGTCATCGATCTGGGCTGCGCCGATGGGCACTTCGTGCTCAACCATCAGCCGTGCCTCGGCGGTGCGGTGCCGCTGAATGTCGACGCCAATCGGATCTATGAGGACTCCCTCAAGGCGATCAAGGAGGTGCTTGGCGGGCACTATCGCATTTGCGCCATCACCGACCATGAGGGCGAGATCGAGATCACGGAGTCCGTGCATCCCTACTGGTCATCGCTGCGCCCCGCGGGCGACGTCTACTGGTCGCGGGTCAACGACCTCTCCACCAGCAAGGTAAAAGTGCCGGCGACGACGCTGGATGCGCTGGTCGAGCAGCTGTCGCTCAAGCCGCCGTTCCTGCTCAAGCTCGATGTGCAGGGCGCGGAACAGGCCGCACTGAAGGGCGCGCGCGGCGTGCTCGAGAATTGCAGCGTGGTCGTCTGCGAGACCGACGTTGACGACTTCCAGGACATCAACACGATGCTGCTGGACGCAGGTTTCTTCCTCTACGATTTGACGACGCTGCAGCGCCTGCGCGACGGAACGCTCGGCTGGTTCTATCCGGTCTATGTCGGCGGCAAGCTCGCCCATCTGAAGCCGCAGGCGTTCTGGGACGCCGGCGACAATGCTGCTGTGATCGGCGTGCAGGAGACGCGCCGCAAGATGATCCTGGAGCAGAACAGGAAGGCCCTCAACCGGCTGCGTTATGGGCGGAGCGGTGTGGGCCGCAATGATCCCTGTCCGTGCGGTTCAGGCGAGAAATTCAAGCACTGCTGCGGCAGCTATTGACCCGCTTCATGTTGGCGTCCTCGCCCGTCGCCTGAATCAAAAAGGCCGCCCGAAGGCGGCCGTTTGGTATCAAACCGGACCTTTTTCGTCCTCAGCGGATCTCTGACGTCCCCGCGCTGGTCACCACGACCGGCTTGCCGGCCTTGATCACGTGGGCGGATTGGGCGGTCTGGCTGTAATCGGCATTGGTGCGGGCTGCGATCCCGAAGCCGGCCACCGTGATGCCGGCCACCAGCGCCACCACCACGATCTTCAGGTGGGTCGCACGATCAGCAGAGTGAATGGAGTGGTTCATCTGAGCCTCCCGACGGGCTTTGCCGCCGTCTATGGCTCTTCTTGTAAGGACCATCTGTTTCCGGATGGTTTCGCGGGTTCCGCAAAATGGTTTCATCTCCCCGCCGGCCGGTTTCGCCGGCTGGGGCGTCCCGGATCGGGCCTCAGGCGGCCGCCCGGCCGATATCGTCCCGGATTGAGCGCGCCGCCCAGACGAACAGGAGCGCCCCCAGCGTGGTCGTGGCCGCCGCCGAGAGCAAGGAATAGCGCACGGCATCGGCGCCGTAAGCGCCCTTCAGGGCATCATTGACCACGCCTACCGCGAGCGGCCCGACGCCTTGGCCGAAGCAGGTCGCGGTGAGCGCGATCAGGGCGGAGGCCAGCGCCCGCATGCTCGGCTTTGCCACCGTCTGCGCGATCGCGAAGATCGGTCCGAGATGGAAGCCGACCAGGAACGAGGTCAGCGCCAGCGTGGCCACCATCATCGCAAAGTCCTGCGTCAGCATGCACAGCGCGAACACCGGGCCGGCAAGGCCCGAGGTGACGGCGGGCGCCCACAGCTTCCAGCGATCGTCGCGGCGGCTGACTTGCGCCACCACGAAGCCGCCGAGCAGCGTGCCCGCCATGCCGGCGAGCCCCTTGAAAGTGCCGGCATAGGTGCCGATCTCGGCGCTCGACAGATGGTGCACGCGCGCCAGGAACGGCGGGATCCAGGCCGCGGTCGCGTAGTTGGTGTAAGTGGTGAGACAGAAGCCGATCAACACGATGATGAAGCTCTGTTGCGAGGCCAGGAAGCGCAGCGTCGGGCCGAGCGGCTCAGGCACGAACTTTTCCTGCATGGCGCCGCGCTTCGGTTCGGAGATCGTCAACCACACGACGATAGCGAGCAGGATGCCGGGCAGGCCCGCGACGTAGAACGCCATCCGCCAGCCATAGTGCTGGTTGACGTAGCCGCCGACGAAATAGCCGAGGAAGACGCCGAGATAGGTGCCGACGGCGTAGATCCCGAGCGCGCGCGGACGCTCGTTCTTGGCGAAGAGGTCGGCGACGATCGATTGCGAGGCGGGCGACCCTGCGGATTCGCCGATGCCGACGCCGATCCTCGCCAGCGCCAGCGAAGTGACGCTCGAAGCGGCGCCGCATAACGCCGTCATCGCGCTCCAGAAGGCGAAGGCGGCAGCGACGATATTGCGCCGGTTGAGCCGGTCGGCGACGCGCGCGATGGGAATGCCGAGCAGGGAGTAGAACAGCGCGAAGCCGAAGCCCGCGAGCAAGCCCATCATGGTGTCGCTGAGCTGGAACTCCTTCTTGATCGGCTCGATCAGGACGTTGAAGATCGTGCGGTCGAGGAAGTTCAGCGCGTAGATGATCGTGAGCAGGCCGAGCACGTAATAGCGCCGTGCCGAGGGTTTTGTCGCGGCGGCCGTTTGCACCGACATTTGTGACGTCACATCGACCATCGCTTCCCCCAAATTAGTCTTTGTTATCGTTGTCGGTCCAGCTTTGATTGGCGTTGGCCGCTTCACGCGTCGCGGATGTAGTTCCCCGCTTCGAATTCGACCGGAGGCGCGCTCAAATCGAACGAGAGTCCGATCGGATCGCGGCCTGCTTCCATCGCCTCGAGCTGCTCGGTCAGCATGCGCCGGATCATGAGGATGCCGCGGTCGCTCTGGCCGAAATGCTCCTCGGAATGGATCGTCTGCGGTCCCTGGCCGACTTGGGCTTCATAGTCGCCCGGAAATTGCTGGTGCTCTTCCTCGGTCATGTCCCACCAGAACTTGCCGTTGAATTTCGAGCGCATGCGGCCGATGTCGCCGGGGTTCTTGACGCGGCCGGCGACGTAGATGCGGAACGAGGTGTCGTCGATCGGCAACGTCCAGCCGATCGACTCGACGCGGGCGAACTGCGCCACGCGCGGGTTCGGCACGACGCGCAAGGTGGGGAGCGCCGCCTCGGTGACGCGGTAAAACACACGGCCGTCATCCTGCTTGCGGATCGAGCGCACGGCGATGCCACGCGGGGTCTTGTCGAACGTCACCTCCGGCATCGATGCCATCATGTTGGTGAATTGCGGACCCGAGAACGAGCCGTGCAGCACCGGCACGTGGTAGGGATCGACCACGTTCTCGAAATGCTGGAGCCAGTTGCAGGGGATCATCGCGGGACCACCGCCGCCGATCGAGGAATCGTCGGCCTCGACGAACTCGCCGTCGTCCATGGTCTCCAGGCATTGATAGGCCGGCAGCACCGGGCGTTTTTCGGCCGGGCCCATATAGGCGAAGATCAGCCCGTAGCGTTCCTCGACCGGATACCAGGGCTGCCGCACCTTGTCCTTGAACTGGCCGCCCTCGGGCTCGCAGGGCTGCTCCAGACAGTGACCTTCGGCGTCGAACTTCCAACCGTGATAGCAGCAGCGGATGCCGTCCTCCTCGACCTTGCCGTAATAGAGCGTGGTGCCGCGGTGGCAGCAGCGGGCGTGCAGCAGGCCGGCGCGGCCGTGCTTGTCGCGGAACAGCACCAGGTCCTCGCCGAGCGCGCGAACCTTCTTCGGGGTGTCGGTGGCGTCGCTGATGAGCCCGACCGGGTGCCAGTAACGTCGCAGCAGTTCGCCCATCGGCGTGCCACGCACGACCGAGGTAAGCTCGGTGCGGGTGTGCGCGGGCTTCATCGCATAGGCCGTGCCGAGATCGCGATCCCGCTGGGTGATGGTCATGCAGATCCTCCCGCTGTCGGCCTTGCTGGCTCGGCTTGTGACGCCTGAACACCAGTGAAGGGCCGATTGATGACAATGTCAACGAATTTCCAAATGCCTCTTAGTCGCATTCGGATCGGGCTGGGGAGGTTGCGCTACCAAGACTTGGCACGCCGCGGCTTTCTTGGCAGAGGTGGATCATGAGCCAGACATCAAGCAGGGCCGGGCGCACATCGTCCGATGCGGACGAAAGTCGGTCGCCGGCGCCGATCACCGTCATGCTGTCGTCTCGGCTGATGGTGCTGGCCAATCTGCTCAAGCGTGGCGCCATCCTGCGCTACAAGCGTCTTGCCGGATTGTCCTCGGTCGAGTTTGGCCTGGTCGCCTCGCTCGGCCGGCGGCCGCCGATGAGCGTGGCGCGGCTTGCGGAAGCCGTCGGCCAGGACAAGGGGCAAATCAGCCGCGCGCTTGCGGAACTCGTATCGCGCAAGCTGATCGCGAAATCAGCGAACCCGAAAGACAGCCGCGAGGTGCTGGTCTCGCTGACCGCGACGGGCCTTGCGGCGCATGATGCGATCGTCGCCGGTGCGCAGGAGCGCAATCGGCGTTTGCGCGAACATCTGAGCGAAGCCGAGTTCGAGACGCTGCTGCAGCAGGTCGATCAATTGACGAAGATCGCCGCCGAGTTGCTCGAGAGCGAGAAGATTTCGCGCTGACGTTTCGGCAACCCGGGACATGGTGGATCGCTTCCAAGACTCTTTCTAAGACTCTTTCTAGGACTCTTTCTAAGAGGCTTTCAATTAGGGAATTCGCGCGCGCTCCCCTAAGCGTCACCGCAAGCGCATGCCGTCATGGGACTAACGGCATGCGCAAATCAAAACACGCAGTTTTGGGGTTGCGCGTTGAACAGTCTTGGAATGTTGCGGTCGGCCGTACTGGCGACCGCATCCGCTTGGGTTTTGCTGCCGCAGGCATCGCTTGCACAATCGCCTGCGCAGAGTGGCGCGCAGAACATTCCGTCGGTGACCGTCACCGCGCCGGAAGCGCGCCGCCGCGCCACCTCCGCCCAGCGCCGCCCGCCGCGATCATCCCAGCAGACAGCCAACCGAAGCAGGCCGCAGCCGCCGCGCAATATCGGTTTCGTCGAAACCCCGCTCGGCCCGGTGCACGGCTACGTCGCTGGCCGCAGCTCGTCCGGCACCAAGACCAACACACCGATCATGGAGACGCCGCAGGCGGTGTCGGTGATTGGCGCGGAGCAGATCCGCGACCAGAAGCCGAACAAGCTCGACGAGGTCCTGCGCTATACTGCCGGTGTCCGCGCCGGGACCTTCGGCGCGGACACGCGCAACGACTGGTGGCTGATCCGCGGCTTCAAGTCCGACGATGTCGGACTGTTCCTCGACGGCATGCAGCTGTTCTCCACGTCCTATGCGAGCTGGAAGCTTCAGACGCCCAACATGGAGCGCGTCGAGGTGCTGCGCGGTCCGTCGGCCGTGCTCTATGGCGGATCGAGCCCGAGCGGCATCGTCAACGTCATCAGCAAGATGCCGCCGGCGGAGCCCGTCCGTTTCATCGAGACCGGCGTCAACAATTTCGGCAACGCCTTTGTCGGCTTTGATGTCGGCGGTCCGGTCGCGACGAGCCCTGAGAACGGGAAGCTGTTCTACCGCGTCGTCGGCCAGGTCCAGAACGGCCCTACGCAGGTCAATTTCACGCCTGATGACAACTACTTCATCGCGCCGTCGGTGACCTGGAGGCCAGACGCCGACACGACGTTCACGGTACTGGCTTCAGCGTCCCGGCAGGAAACCCGTGGCATCAACTTCCTGCCCTATGAGGGCACGGTGACCAACGCACCGTTCGGCAAGATTCCGACCAGCTTTTTCGCCGGCGATCCCAGCGTCGACAAGTTCACGCGCGAGCAGGAGATGCTGGGCTATCAGTTCGAGCGCAATCTCACCGACGATTTGACGTTCCGGCAGAATGCGCGGTTTGCCCATGTCGACGTGAGCTATCGCGGCTATGTCGGCAATAATTGGGCTGACATCAACACAGCTAATCTCGGTCGCTATAATTGGTATGCGAAGAACACCGCCAACCAGGCCAATCTCGACAACCAGCTGGAGTACCGCTTCAACACCGGCGCGGTGCGGCACACGATGCTGTTCGGGGTCGATTTGAAGGGGTATCAGATCGACGACTATCAGGCTTTCAACTTCGGCACTGTCCCTTCAATCAACGTCTTCAATCCCGGCTACGGGTCTGACATCCCATTGACGGGCGCACCGTTCCGCAACTTCCAGATCACGCAGAAGCAGGCCGGCACCTATCTTC
Source organism: Bradyrhizobium sp. WSM4873 (assembly GCF_055811355.1). Lineage (NCBI taxonomy): Bacteria > Pseudomonadati > Pseudomonadota > Alphaproteobacteria > Hyphomicrobiales > Nitrobacteraceae > Bradyrhizobium > Bradyrhizobium sp. WSM4873. The sequence continues at coordinate 231,401 of NZ_JBVVPS010000003.1, forward strand.
AGGACCAGATGAAGCTCGGCAATTTCACGCTGGTGCTGAGCGGCCGCAATGATTGGGTCGAGACGACGCAGGCTGCCCGCGATACCGGCGCCACGCTCGCCAGCCGCGACGACAGCCGATTCAGCGGACGCGCCGGGCTGATCTACAATTTCGACAATGGCATCGCGCCCTATGTGTCCTACGCCACGAGCTACAATCCGATCATCGGCCTCAACGCGCAAAACCAGCTGTTCCTGCCGGAGACCGGCCAGCAGGCCGAAATCGGCGTGAAGGTCGCGCCGAGGGAATTTAACGGCTATTTCACCGCCTCGGTGTTCGACCTGAAGCGCCAGAACGTGGCAACCACTGATCCTGTCGTCCCGACCTTGCAGAACCAGACCGGCGAGGTGACCTCGCGCGGCATCGAGCTCGAAGCGGTGGCGAACGCCACGCGTGAGCTGAAGCTGATCGGCTCGTTCACGGCCTACCATTTGTTCAACAGCAGGGATCTGGACCCATCTTTGGTCGGCAAGACCCCGACCAACACGCCTGAGCTCCTGGTGTCGGGCTGGGCGGACTACACCTTCAAGGACGGGCCGCTCGCGGGGTTCGGCTTCGGCGGCGGTGTCCGCTATGTCGGTTCGTCGTGGGCGGATACCGCCAATACCCTCGAGGTTCCCGCAGTCGTGCTCGGCGATCTCGCGCTCCACTATGAGTGGCAGAACTGGCGCACCGCGCTGAACGTGGTCAATTTGACCGACAAGATCTACGTCGCGAGCTGCGCGGCGGCGTCCTCTTGCTTCTACGGCGACCGCCGGCGCGTGACCGCCAGCGTCTCCTACAAGTGGTGAGGCAGATGACGAGAACGGGCGAGGGAAGGCCGTCGTGAGAGCCTGACCGGCCCGTCACCGGCTTTCGCCACGAGATCGATGAGCTCGCGGGCCATGCCCCCCGGCCCGAAGCTCATGCGAGCGCGGCGCGCGACGAGCTAGCCAACGTTGCCGCCGCGCTCGCCGCTGATTTTCCTGGGCGGCAGAAGCGGGCGCCGCCCGCCCGACGCATTCGCCAGACGGGCCCGGGTCCGATCGTGATGCATGGCTCCCGGATCGCTCGCCCGAGAATGGGTGCGCCTGTCCTCGTTGTAATCTGGACTTTGCTGCGTCGCGGCCTAGATAAAGTGAGCCTTCCCAACAACGGACGTCACGACCCAGCGCGTGTGGACTGATCGGGGCGCCCTTGCTGGGGCCGTCGATCTGCTCCATACCAGCCGCGGGGTGATTCCGGGATTTCCACCGTTCTGAGGGCGACAAAGGGCCTAAAAAGAGCGTGTCTTGCGCCCATTGGTGCACTGCGCTAAGGCTCAGAACAATTCCAAACTGGACGAATCCGTGGCTGTCCCGAGGCTGCGGGAAAAAGGGCTCGTCAATGAGCGGCATTCTGCAGAACTATCTTCCACTCGTCGTCTTCATAGGGGTAGCGGGCCTCATTGGCCTGGTGCTGCTGATCGCGCCGTTCATCGTGGCGTTCCAACAGCCTGACCCGGAAAAGCTGTCGGCGTATGAGTGCGGTTTCAACGCCTTCGACGACGCCCGCATGAAGTTCGACGTCCGCTTCTATCTCGTCGCCATCCTCTTCATCATCTTCGACCTCGAGGTGGCGTTCCTGTTTCCCTGGGCGGTGGCGTTCGGCAAGCTCGGCGCGACCGGCTTCTGGTCCATGGTGGTGTTCCTTGGCGTGCTGACGGTCGGGTTCGCCTATGAATGGAAGAAAGGCGCACTGGAATGGGATTGAACCCTGTGTCGTCCGCCGGTCCGGTGCTCGCGCCGGCCCCCAAGGGCATCCTGGACCCGTCGACCGGCAAGCCGGTCGGGGCCAATGATCCGTTCTTCCTCGAGGTCAATTCGGAACTGTCCGACAAGGGCTTCTTCGTGGCCGCGACCGACGACCTCATTACCTGGGCGCGTACCGGCTCGCTGATGTGGATGACCTTCGGTCTCGCCTGCTGCGCGGTCGAGATGATGCAGGTCTCGATGCCGCGCTACGACGTCGAGCGCTTCGGCTTCGCGCCGCGCGCTTCGCCGCGTCAGTCGGACGTGATGATCGTCGCGGGGACCCTGACCAACAAGATGGCGCCTGCGCTGCGCAAGGTCTACGACCAGATGCCCGAGCCGCGTTACGTCATCTCGATGGGCTCCTGCGCCAATGGCGGCGGCTATTATCACTATTCCTACTCGGTCGTGCGCGGTTGCGACCGCATCGTGCCGATCGACATCTACGTGCCGGGCTGCCCGCCCACGGCGGAAGCGCTGCTCTACGGCGTGCTGCTGCTGCAGAAGAAGATCCGCCGCACCGGCACCATCGAACGCTAAGGTTTTACGTCATGGACGACGCCAAGCTCGACGCCCTGGGGCAGACGATCGTTAGCGCGCTTCCGGGCGCCGCCATCGGTCATTCGGTGGCCTTCAACCAGCTCACGGTGGATGTCGAGGCCAGCAAGATCGTCGAGGTGGTCAAGTACCTCCGCGACGACCCGAACTGCCGCTTCATCAATTTCACCGACATCACAGCGGCGGACTATCCCTCGCGCGAGAAGCGCTTCGACGTGATCTATCACTTGCTGTCACCGACCCTGAACGCGCGGGTCCGGCTCAAGGCCCAGGCCGACGAGACCACGCAGGTGCCGTCGCTGATCGAGGTGTTTCCCGGCGCCGACTGGTTCGAGCGCGAGGCCTACGACCTCTACGGCGTGATCTTCGTCGGTCATCCCGACATGCGCCGCCTCCTGACAGATTACGGCTTCGAGGGTCATCCGCTGCGCAAGGATTTCCCGACCACCGGCTTCCTCGAGGTCCGCTATGACGACCAGGAGAAGCGGGTCGTGTACGAGCCGGTCAGGCTCAACCAGGAATTCCGCAAGTTCGACTTTTTGTCCCCGTGGGAGGGCGCCGACTATCCGGTGCTTCCGGGCGATGAAAAAGCGGGGCCGAAGGTCTGAACATGAACGAGCAACCGCAAGAACTCCGCAATTTCACCATCAACTTCGGTCCGCAGCATCCGGCCGCGCACGGCGTGCTGCGCCTGGTGCTGGAGCTTGACGGCGAAGTCGTTGCCCGCGTCGACCCGCATATCGGCCTGCTTCACCGCGGCACCGAAAAGCTGATCGAGCAGAAGACCTATCTGCAGGCGATCCCTTATTTCGACCGCCTCGACTACGTCGCGCCGATGAACCAGGAGCACGCCTTCTGCATGGCTGCAGAGAAGCTGCTCGGCATCGAGGTGCCGCGCCGCGCGCAGCTGATCCGCGTGCTCTATTGCGAGATCGGCCGCATCCTGTCGCATTTGCTCAACGTCACCACGCAGGCGATGGACGTCGGCGCGCTGACCCCGCCGCTGTGGGGTTTTGAAGAGCGCGAAAAGCTGATGGTGTTCTACGAGCGCGCCTCCGGCAGCCGCATGCACGCAGCCTACTTCCGCGTCGGCGGCGTGCATCAGGACCTGCCGCAGAAGCTGGTCGACGACATCGACGCCTGGTGCGATCCGTTCCTCAAAGTGGTCGAGGATCTCGACCGGCTGCTGACCGCCAACCGCATCTTCAAGCAGCGTAACGTCGACATCGGCGTGGTGTCGCTGAAGGAAGCCTGGGAGTGGGGCTTCTCCGGCGTGATGGTGCGCGGTTCGGGCGCGGCGTGGGATCTGCGCAAGTCGCAGCCCTATGAATGCTACGCCGAGATGGATTTCGACATCCCGATCGGCAAGAACGGCGACTGCTACGACCGCTATCTGATCCGCATGGAAGAGATGCGCCAGTCCGTGCGCATCATGAAGCAGTGTATCCAGAAGCTGAATGCGCCGGACGGCAAGGGCCCCGTCGTCGTCGAAGACAACAAGGTCGCGCCGCCGCGCCGTGGCGAGATGAAGCGCTCGATGGAAGCGCTGATCCATCACTTCAAGCTCTACACCGAAGGCGTCCACGTGCCCGCGGGCGAAGTCTACGCCGCGGTCGAGGCGCCCAAGGGCGAGTTCGGCGTCTTTCTGATCTCGGACGGCACCAACAAGCCGTACAAGTGCAAGATCCGCGCGCCGGGCTTTGCGCATCTGCAGGCCATGGACCACATCTGCCGCGGTCATCTGCTCGCCGACGTTTCCGCGATCCTCGGCTCGCTCGACATCGTGTTCGGAGAGGTCGATCGGTGATGGCGCAGGCGCCGATCCAGTTTGACCGCGCCTCGGGGGCCCTTGAAGGGGCTAACCTGTGGGAGCGGACGGCTGCCTTGGCGCTGGTGACGGGATCGAAGATCTCCTCGCATTTCTCGCATATGGGCTACATCGCCTGCGCCAATCTGCTGCGCAAGACGCTGCCCGAGCGCAACATCGCGATCAAGCTCAACCCCGACGCCGTGTTCGAATTTCCCTACGGCGACGGCTATTGGAGCAAGCTGCTCAACCGCTCCTACAATTACGAGGACGAGCTGGAGCTGTTGTTCGCCGACTCCATCGACGTCGACTATACGCTGCTCGATTGCGGCGCGAATTACGGCTATTGGTCGGTGCTGGTGTCGAGCAAGCCGTTCGGTTCGCACAAGGCGATCGCGATCGAGCCGTCGGGGCAGAACCATCCGAAGCTCGCCAATAACGCCCGCATCAACGGCAGCCGCTTCGAGACCATGAAATGCGCGATCGGCGCGGCCCGTGGCACCGCGCGTCTGTCAGGCACCAAGCACGAGGCCTTCAGCATCGCCGGCGACGCGTCGGCAGGCGGCGAGGACGTGCCGGTCATCGCGCTCGACAATCTGATCGACGACGGCAAGATCGTCGCGAGCGGCAAGTACCTGATCAAGCTCGACGTCGAGGGCGTCGAGATCGAGGCGATCAAGGGCGGCGCCCGGCTGCTCCAGGCCGACAGCGTCGTCATGTGCGAGGAGCACGGCAGCGACCGCTCGCACGCGGTCTCGCGCTACATCCTCGAACACACCCCGCTGAAGCTGATCGTCTACGATCCCAGCACAAGGCGTATGGAGACGGTGACCGAGCTGTCGATCCTCGACCGCATCAAGGTCTCGACTCACGTCGGCTACAATGTTTTCGGCACCGCAAGCGCATTCTGGCAGGACAGGATCAATGCCCTGAATGCGAAAACCGCGCGCCGCGTGCAGTGAGAGATTGAAGAGATGTCCGTTCGCCGATTAGCACCGAAGGAAGTCCAGCCCGCGAGCTTTGCGTTCACGGAGGAGAACCTCGCGTTCGCCAAGCAGCAGATCGCGAAATATCCGGCCGGGCGCCAGGCTTCGGCCGTCATCGCCATCCTCTGGCGCGTTCAGGAACAGCACGACGGCTGGGTGTCCGAGGCCGCGATCCGCGCTGTCGCCGACATGCTCGACATGCCCTATATTCGCGTGCTCGAGGTCGCGACCTTCTACACGATGTTCCAGCTGGCCCCGGTCGGCAAGAAGGCCCACGTCCAGGTCTGCGGCACCACGCCGTGCCGCCTGCGCGGCGCCGAGGATCTGATCCACGTCTGCGAGCACCGCATCCATCACGAGCCTTTCCATCTCTCCAAGGACGGCAATTTCAGCTGGGAAGAGGTGGAGTGCCTCGGTGCCTGCGTGAATGCGCCGATGGTGCTGATCGGCAAGGACACCTATGAGGATCTGACCAAGGAAAGCTTCGGCAAGGTGCTCGACGGCTTTGCGTCTGGCAATCCGCCCAAGCCCGGTCCGCAGAACGGCCGCCAGTTCTCGGCGCCGACCGGTGGGCCGACCACGCTGAAGGAGATCACCTGATGCGTGATCTCTCGCCGCCAGTTGAAGGGAGCAGTGTTGTGAAGAAGTGGGGCTTCGTCGCAATGCATTCCGCCGTGGCGGCCACATTCATTTTCCTGCTTCAGCGCTTCGCCCTGAACGCGTCGCTGGAATCCAGTCTGCTCTGGGCGCTGACCTTCGCCGTCTGCGCCGCCGGGCTTGCCTACAAGCAAGCCAACCGTTGATCGGAAAGCACTGACATGCTCGAGGACAAGGACCGCATCTTCAAGAACCTCTACGGCCTCCACGATTGGGGGCTCGAGGGCGCGCGGCGCCGCGGCGCCTGGGATGGTACGAAGAACATCATCGACAAGGGCCGTGACTGGATCATCAACGAGATGAAGGCGTCGGGGCTGCGCGGACGCGGTGGCGCCGGCTTCCCGACCGGCCTGAAATGGTCGTTCATGCCGAAGGAATCGACCGACGGACGGCCGAGCTATCTGGTCGTCAACGCCGACGAATCCGAGCCCGGGACCTGCAAGGATCGCGAGATCATGCGGCACGATCCGCATCTGCTGATCGAGGGCTGCCTGATCGCGAGCTGCGCGATGAACGCGCATGCCTGCTACATCTATGTCCGCGGTGAGTTCATTCGCGAGCGCGAGCATCTCCAGGCAGCGATCGACCAGGCCTATGAGGCCAAGCTGGTCGGGAAGGACAATGTCAACGGCTGGCCGTTCGACATCTACGTCGCCCACGGCGCCGGCGCCTATATCTGCGGCGAGGAGACCGCGCTGCTCGAAAGCCTCGAAGGCAAGAAGGGCCAGCCGCGGCTGAAGCCGCCGTTCCCGGCGAATGTCGGCCTGTATGGCTGCCCGACCACCGTCAACAATGTCGAGTCGATCGCGGTCGCGCCGGACATTCTGCGCCGGGGCGCGGCGTGGTTCGCCGGCATCGGCCGTCCCAACAATGTCGGCACCAAGCTGTTCTGCATCTCCGGCCATGTCGAGCGGCCCTGCAACGTCGAAGAGGCCATGGGCATCCCGTTCCGTGAGCTGATCGAGAAGCATTGCGGCGGCATCCGGGGCGGCTGGGACAATCTCAAGGCCGTGATCCCCGGCGGCTCCTCGGTGCGCATGGTGCCGGCCGAGCAGATCATCGACACGCCGATGGATTTCGACAGCCTGAGCAAGCTGCGCTCCGGCCTCGGCACCGCGGCCGTGATCGTGATGGACAAGTCGACCGACTTGATCCGGGCGATTGCCCGCATCTCCTATTTCTACAAGCACGAGAGCTGCGGCCAGTGCACGCCGTGCCGCGAGGGCACCGGCTGGATGTGGCGCGTCTTGACCCGCATGGCCGACGGCCGCGCCCACAAGCGCGAGATCGACATGCTGCTGGAAGTCACCAAGCAGGTCGAAGGCCACACCATCTGCGCGCTGGGCGACGCCGCGGCGTGGCCGATCCAGGGCCTGATCGCGCATTTCCGTCATGAGATCGAAGCGCGCATCGACCAATATTCGCACAAGGCCGACATCGACGATGCCGGCGTCCGCGATCCCGTGAACATGGTCGCGGCGGAGTAGAGACAATGACCAAGCTCATCATCGACGGCAAAGAGATCGATGTCCCCGCCGAATACACGCTGCTCCAGGCGTGCGAGGCGGCCGGGGCCGAGATTCCGCGCTTCTGCTATCACGAGCGGCTGTCGATCGCCGGCAATTGCCGGATGTGCCTCGTCGAGGTGAAGGGCGGCCCGAAGCCGGTCGCGAGCTGCGCCTGGGGCGTGCGCGATTGCCGTCCGGGTCCCAAGGGCGAGCCGCCGGAAATCTCCACCCGTTCGCCGATGGTGAAAAAGGCGCGCGAAGGCGTGATGGAATTCCTTCTCATCAACCATCCGCTGGATTGCCCGATCTGCGATCAGGGCGGCGAGTGCGACCTCCAGGACCAGGCGATGGGCTACGGTGTCGACACCAGCCGCTTCGCCGAGAACAAGCGCGCGGTCGAGGACAAATATCTCGGCGCGCTGGTCAAGACCTCGATGAACCGCTGCATCCAGTGCACCCGCTGCGTCCGCTTCTCGGCGGAAGTGGCCGGCGCCCCCGAAATGGGCGCGACCGGCCGCGGCGAGGACATGGAGATCACGACCTATCTCGAGCACGCGCTGACGTCTGAGCTCCAGGGCAATCTCGTCGACATCTGCCCGGTCGGCGCGCTGACCTCGAAGCCCTACGCCTTCGCCGCGCGCCCGTGGGAGCTCGGCAAGACCCAGTCGATCGACGTGATGGACGGCCTGGGCTCTGCGATCCGCGTCGACACCCGCGGCCGCGAAGTGATGCGTATCCTGCCGCGCATCAACGAGGCCGTGAACGAGGAGTGGATCTCCGACAAGACCCGCCACGTCGTCGACGGCCTGCGCACCCAGCGCCTCGACCGGCCCTATATCCGCGAAGCCGGTAAGCTGCGCGCGGCAAGCTGGCCCGAGGCCTTTGCCGCGATCGCCTCCAAGGCGGCGCGCACCGACGGCAAGCGGATCGGCGCCATCGCGGGCGACCTCGCCGGCGTCGAAGAGATGTTCGCGCTGAAGGATCTGCTGGCCAAGTATGGCTCGGGCAATCTCGCGGTGCAGGGCGGCGACGCCTTCGAGCCCGCGCTCGGCCGCGGCTCCTACATCTTCAATCCGACGCTGGCCGGCGTGGAGCAGGCCGATGCGCTGCTCATCATCGGCGCCAATCCGCGGAAAGAGGCGGCCGTGTTCAACGCCCGCATCCGCAAGCGCTGGCGCGCCGGCGGCTTCAAGGTCGGCGTGATCGGCGCCAAGCCCGATCTGACCTACGATTATGACCATCTCGGCGCAGGCACCGAGACCCTCGGCGAGCTCGCGGCCGGCAAGCACTCCTTCATGGACGTGCTGAAGAACGCCAAGAATCCGATCATCATGGTCGGCGCTGGCGCTGCCTCGCGCCACGACGGCGCCGCCATTCTCGCAGCCGCCGCCAAGCTCGCGCTCGACGTCGGCGCGCTCAAGGACGGCTGGAACGGCTTCGGCGTGTTGCACGAGAGCGCCTCGCGCGTCGGCGCGCTCGACATCGGCTTTGTCGCCGGTCAGGGCGGGCTGAACGCGGCGCAGATGACGACGTTCGGGACGCTCGATCTGCTGTTTCTGCTCGGCGCGGACGAGATCAAGCCGTCGGACGGCACCTTCGTCGCCTATATCGGCACCCACGGCGACCGCGGCGCCCATCGCGCCGACGTGATCCTGCCGGCCGCCGCCTATACCGAGAAGTCGGCGATCTACGTCAACACCGAAGGTCGCGTGCAGATGACCGGACGGGCCGCATTCCCGCCGGGCGAGGCTCGCGAGGACTGGGCGATTGTCCGCGCGCTGTCGGAGGCGCTCGGCAAGAAGCTCGGCTATGACTCGTTGTCGGCCCTGCGCCAGGCGATCTTCAAGGCGGTGCCACATCTGATCCGTCTCGACCAGATCGAGGCCGGCTCGGCCGACCAGATCAAGAAACTCGCGGGGAAGGGCGGCACGACGGAGAAGGCTCCGTTCAAGCCGGTCGTCGAGGACTTCTATTTGACCAACCCAATCGCGCGTGCGTCCGCCGTGATGGCGGAGTGTTCGCGGCTTGCCTCCGGGCAGATGCTGACCGCAGCGGAGTGAGCTGATGGAATTCTTCGAAAGCGCATTCTGGACCGGGTTCCTTTGGCCGCTGATCATCATGATCGCGGAGAGCGTCCTTGTGCTGGTCGTCCTGCTCGTGGCGATCGCCTACATCCTGCTCGCCGACCGCAAGATCTGGGCAGCGGTGCAGATCCGCCGTGGCCCGAACGTGGTCGGGCCCTGGGGTCTGCTGCAATCCTTCGCCGACCTCCTGAAGTTCGTGCTGAAGGAGCCGATCATCCCGTCCGGCGCCAATAAGGGCGTGTTTCTCCTGGCTCCCCTGGTCTCATGCGTGCTCGCGCTCGCGGCCTGGGCGGTGATCCCGACCAATCTCGGCTGGGTGATCTCCGACATCAATGTCGGCGTTCTCTTCATCTTCGCGATCTCGTCGCTGTCGATCTACGGCATCATCATGGCCGGCTGGTCGTCGAACTCGAAATATCCGTTCCTGGCGGCGCTGCGCTCGGCGGCGCAGATGGTGTCTTACGAAGTCTCGATCGGCTTCGTCATCATCACGGTGCTGCTCTGCGCCGGCACGTTGAACCTCTCCGCCGTGGTCGAGGCGCAGCATGTCCGGGGCCTCGCCAGCCTGATCGGGTTGCCGCAGCTCACGATCCTGAACTGGTACGTCTGGCCGCTGTTTCCGATGTTCGTGATCTTCTACGTCTCGGCGCTGGCGGAAACCAACCGCCCGCCGTTCGACCTGGTCGAAGCGGAATCCGAGCTCGTCGCCGGCTTCATGGTCGAGTACGGCTCGACGCCGTATCTTCTGTTCATGCTCGGCGAGTATGTCGCGATTGCCACGATGTGCGCGATGGCGACGATCCTGTTCCTCGGAGGCTGGCTGCCGCCGGTGGACCTGCCGCCCTTCAACTGGGTGCCGGGGATCATCTGGTTCTCGCTGAAACTGTTCTTCATGTTCTTCCTGTTCGCGATGGCCAAGGCGATCGTGCCGCGCTACCGCTACGATCAACTGATGCGCCTCGGCTGGAAAGTGTTCCTGCCGTTGTCGCTGGCGATGGTGATCGTGGTGGCCGGTGTGCTGCACTTTGCCGGCATCGCGCCGAAGTGAGGGCCGTCATGGGTATCAACATCAACGCCACTGCACGCTCGCTCCTGCTGTCGGAATTCGTCTCGGCGTTCTTCCTCGCCATGCGCTATTTCTTCCAGCCGAAGCCGACGCTGAACTATCCGTTCGAGAAGGGCCCGATCTCGCCGCGCTTCCGCGGCGAGCATGCGCTGCGCCGCTATCCGAACGGCGAAGAGCGCTGCATCGCCTGCAAGCTGTGCGAGGCGGTCTGCCCGGCGCAGGCCATCACCATCGAGGCCGGCCCGCGCCGCAACGACGGCACCCGCCGCACCGTGCGCTACGACATCGACATGGTGAAGTGCATCTATTGCGGCCTCTGCCAGGAAGCCTGTCCGGTCGATGCCATCGTCGAAGGTCCGAACTTCGAGTTCGCGACCGAGACCCGCGAGGAACTGTTCTATGACAAGGCCAAGCTGCTCGCCAATGGCGACCGCTGGGAACGCGAGATCGCGAAAGCGATCGAACTCGACGCGCCGTACCGGTGAGATGAGAGCATGATCCTTCCCGCGCTGTTCTTCTATCTGTTCGCCGGCGTCTGCGTCGCCTCGGCGGTGATGGTGATTGTCTCGCGCAATCCCGTGCACTCCGTGCTGTACCTGATCCTGGCCTTCGTCAACGCCTCCGGCCTGTTCGTGCTGATGGGCGCCGAATTCCTGGCGATGATCCTGATCGTCGTCTATGTCGGCGCGGTCGCGGTGCTGTTCCTGTTCGTGATCATGATGCTCGACGTCGACTTCCTCGAGCTGCGCGAGGGCTTCATCGAGTACCTCCCGATCGGCCTCGTGATCGGCGGCATCTTCCTGTTCGAGCTGCTCCTCACCGTCGGCTTCTGGGTCATCAACCCCGGCGTCGCCAAGACGATCACCGCGGCGATCCCGACCAACGTCTCCAATACCGAGGCGCTGGGCCTGGTGCTCTATACCAAATACATCCACTACTTCCAGCTCTCGGGCATGGTGCTGCTGGTCGCAATGATCGGCGCCATCGTGCTGACGCTGCGGCACAAGGCGAGCGTCAAGCGGCAGGACATCAACGTTCAGAACGCGCGCACGCCCGAAATCGCGATGGCGATATGCAAGGTGGCGCCGGGGCAGGGGCTCCAGGACTCTGACGCGGCGGAGTGGGTGAAATGACGATCGGGCTCGGACACTATCTTGCGGTCGGCGCGATCCTGTTCACGCTCGGGATCCTCGGCATCTTCCTGAATCGCAAGAACATCATCGTCATCCTGATGTCGATCGAGCTGATCCTGCTCGCGGTCAACATCAATCTCGTGGCGTTCTCGACCTTCCTCGGCGATATCGTCGGGCAGGTCTTCGCGCTCCTGGTGCTCACCGTCGCGGCCGCTGAAGCCGCGATCGGTCTCGCTATCCTGGTGGTCTATTTCCGCAACCGCGGCTCGATCGCGGTTGAGGACGTCAATCTGATGAAGGGCTGATCGCATGATCCGGAAAAGTGGATACCGGTTTTCCGACCAGATCGTGCGGAAAGATTAAATCATGGTCCAGGCAATCGTCTTTCTGCCTCTGCTGGGCGCTATTCTGGCCGGCCTGATCGCGCTGTTCGGCGCGCATGCCCGCAACCCCTCGGGCGACACGGTCGAGCATCACGATGATCACGGTCATGGCGCGCACGCCCATGCGTCCGACACGATCACCGACGATGCGTCGGTCATTCACGAGACCCATCACGAGCCCGGCGACGGCCACGATGACCACCACGTCTCCGAGCCGCCCGCGGCGGGCTCGCGCGGCGCCGAGCTGATCACCACGGCGTTGCTGTTCGTGTCGGCGGCGCTGTCCTGGATGACGCTGGTCGATGTCGGCTTCATGCACCACGACATGCGCATTCCGCTGCTGCCGTGGATCCTCTCCGGCGATCTTCAGGTCTACTGGACGCTGCGGATCGACACGCTCACCGCCGTGATGCTGGTGGTCGTGACCACCGTGTCCTCGCTCGTGCACCTCTATTCCATCGGCTACATGGACGAGGACCCGAACCGGCCGCGCTTTTTCGGCTATCTGTCGCTGTTCACCTTCGCCATGCTGATGCTGGTGACCGCCGACAACCTCGTGCAGCTGTTCTTCGGCTGGGAAGGCGTGGGTCTGGCGAGCTACCTCCTGATCGGTTTCTGGTACCAGAAGCCCTCGGCGAACGCCGCCGCCATCAAGGCCTTCGTGGTCAACCGCGTCGGCGATTTCGGCTTCGCGCTCGGCATCTTCGCGATCTTCCTGCTGGCCGGCTCGACCGATTTCGAGACCATCTTCCACGCTGCGCCAGGTCTCACCGGCAAGACCATCAACTTCCTCGGTTGGCACGCCGACGCGCTGACCCTGACCTGCCTGTTGCTGTTCATGGGCGCGATGGGCAAATCGGCGCAGTTCCTGCTGCACACCTGGTTGCCGGACGCGATGGAAGGCCCGACCCCGGTGTCGGCGCTGATCCACGCCGCGACCATGGTCACCGCCGGCGTCTTCATGGTGGCGCGCCTGTCGCCGCTGTTCGAGCTTGCGCCGAACGCGCAGGCCGTCGTGATGTTCTTCGGCGCCACCACGGCGTTCTTCGCGGCGACCATTGGCCTCGTCCAGAACGACATCAAGCGCATCGTCGCCTACTCGACCTGTTCGCAGCTCGGCTACATGTTCGTGGCGATGGGGGCAGGGGCCTATTCGGTCGGCATGTTCCATCTGTTCACGCACGCCTTCTTCAAGGCGCTGTTGTTCTTGGGCTCCGGCTCGGTGATCTACGCGATGCATCACGAGCAGGACATCCGCAACATGGGCGGCCTGTGGCGCAAGATCCCCTACACCTACGCGGTGATGGTGGTTGGCACGCTCGCGCTCACCGGCTTCCCGCTGACCGCCGGCTATTTCTCCAAGGACGCGATCATCGAGTCCGCCTACGCCTCGCACAATCCGTTCGCGATGTACGGCTTCCTGATGACGGTCGTCGCGGCCGGCCTGACCTCGTTCTACTCGTGGCGCCTGATCTTCAAGACCTTCCACCGCGAGCCGCATGACGAACATCACTACGAGGCTGCGCATGAAGCGCCGATCTGGATGCTGATCCCGATCGGTGTGCTCGCGGTCGGCTCCATCCTGGCCGGCTTCCCGTTCAAGGAGCTGTTCGCCGGTCACGGCATCGAGGAGTTCTTCCGCGAATCCGTGAAGATGAACCCGCACATCATCGAGGAGATGCACCACATCCCCGAGACCATCGCCTTCCTGCCGACGGTGATGATGGTGCTGGGCTTCCTGGTGTCGTACCTGTTCTACATCCGGCGGCCCTATCTGCCAGTCGAGCTCGCGAACACGCAGCCGATGCTGTACAAGTTCCTGCTCAACAAATGGTACTTCGACGAGCTCTACGACATCATCTTCGTCCGTCCGGCGAAGTGGATCGGCTACCAGCTCTGGAAGAAGGGCGACGGCTTCATTATCGACGGCCTTGGCCCCGACGGCGTCTCGGCCCGGGTGCTGGACGTCACCCGCAACGTCGTGAAGATCCAGACCGGCTATCTCTACCACTACGCGTTCGCCATGCTGATCGGTGCCGCCGGCCTGATCACCTGGTTCATGTTCGGCTTTGGGGGCCAGTAAAATGACGACCTGGCCAATTCTATCCGTCACGACGTTCCTGCCGCTGGTCGGCGCGCTGATCGTCTATCTCAGCCGCGGCGATGACGAGGCTAGCAGGCGCAATTCGCGCTGGATCGCGCTGTGGACCACGCTGATCACCTTCGCGGTGTCGGTGATCCTGGTCATGCGGTTCGATGCGTCGAGCGCCGACTTCCAGTTCGTCGAGAAGGCGAACTGGCTCGCTACCGGCATCACCTACCACATGGGCGTGGACGGCATTTCGCTGCCGCTCGTGATCCTGACCACCGCCATCATGCCGTTCTGCATCATCGCGAGCTGGAAGGCGATCACCAACCGCGTCCGCGAATACATGATGGCGTTCCTGATCCTGGAAACGCTGATGATCGGCACCTTTTCGGCGCTCGATCTCGTGCTGTTCTACCTGTTCTTCGAAGGCGGCCTGATCCCGATGTTCCTGATCATCGGCGTCTGGGGCGGTCCGCGCCGGGTCTATGCATCTTTCAAGTTCTTCCTCTACACGCTGCTCGGCTCGGTTCTGATGCTGCTTGCTATCATGGCGCTGTACTGGAACGGCGGCACCACCGACATCCCGACCCTGATGCACACCGCCGTGCCGCGCTCGCTGCAAACCTGGGCATGGCTTGCCTTCTTCGCCTCGTTCGCGGTGAAGATGCCGATGTGGCCGGTACACACCTGGCTCCCCGATGCCCACGTCGAGGCGCCGACCGCCGGCTCGGTGGTGCTGGCTGCGATCATGCTGAAGATGGGCGGCTACGGTTTCCTGCGGTTCTCGCTGCCGATGTTCCCGCTGGCCTCGCATGACTTCGCGCCATTGATGTTCACGCTCTCGGCCATCGCCATTATCTACACCTCGCTGGTGGCGCTGATGCAGGAGGACATGAAGAAGCTGATTGCGTACTCCTCGGTGGCGCATATGGGCTTCGTCACCATGGGCATCTTTGCCGGCACCATGCAGGGCGTCGCCGGCGGCGTGTTTCAGATGATCTCGCACGGCATCGTCTCCGGCGCGCTGTTCCTCTGTGTCGGCATCGTCTACGACCGCATGCACACCCGCGACATCGCGGCCTATGGCGGCCTCGTCAACCGGATGCCGCTCTACGCGCTGACCTTCATGGTCTTCACCATGGCCAATGTCGGTCTGCCCGGCACCTCCGGCTTCGTCGGCGAGTTCATGACGCTGCTCGGCACTTTCAAGGTCTCGATCCCGACCGCGTTCTTCGCCACCTTCGGCGTGATCCTGTCGGCCTGCTACGCGCTGTGGCTCTACCGCAAGGTCGTGTTCGGGGCGCTGGTCAAGCCCTCGCTGATGAGCATGAAGGATCTCACCTTCCGGGAGGGCCTGACGCTGTTCCCGCTGATCGCGCTGACGATCCTGTTCGGCATCTACCCGAAGCCGGTGCTCGACATGTCGGCGGCCTCGGTCCAGCAACTCGTCAACAATTACAACACCGCTGTGACGGCCGTGAAGGCCGCCGCACTGCTCCAGTGAGCGGGCAGGTCAGGATATCGCCATGAGCTTTGAGACTGCAGGTTATCAACTGGCGCCGGTGCTGCCCGAGCTCGTGCTCGCGGTCGGAGCCATGGCACTCCTGATGCTCGGCGCCTATCGCGGGCAGGAGACCACCAAGACGGTCACGACGCTCGCGGTGCTGCTCCTGATCGTGGTCGGCGTGCTCGAATACATGTTGCCCGCGGGCAAGCACGTGACCTTCGGCGGCAGCTTCATCGTCGATGATTTTGCCCGCTTCATGAAGATCCTGGCCCTGATCGGCTCGGCGGTGACGCTGGTGCTGTCGACCGAGTTCCTGTCGGATCCATCGCGCCGCATCTTCGAATATGCGATCCTGGTGCTGCTCTCGACGCTCGGCATGATGGTGCTGATCTCGGCCGGCGATCTGATCTCGCTCTATCTCGGCCTCGAATTGATGTCGCTGGCGCTCTACGTCGTGGCGGCCTCCAACCGCGACAACGCCAAGTCGACCGAAGCCGGCCTGAAGTACTTCGTGCTCGGCGCGTTGTCCTCGGGCATGCTGCTCTACGGCTCCTCGCTGATCTACGGCTTCACCGGCACGGTCGCCTTCACCGGCATCGCGGCGGCCGCGACGATCTCGAATGTCGGCCTGGTGTTCGGTCTCGTGTTCCTGCTGGCCGGCCTCTGCTTCAAGGTCTCGGCCGTGCCGTTCCACATGTGGACGCCTGACGTCTACGAGGGCGCACCGACGCCCGTGACAGCCTTCTTCGCTTCGGCGCCGAAAGTGGCCGCGCTCGCGGTCTTCACCCGCGTTACGCTGACCGCATTCCCGGGCATCGTCTCGCAGTGGCAGCAGATCCTGGTGTTCGTGTCGATCGCCTCGATGGCGCTTGGTTCGTTCGCTGCGATCGGCCAGAGCAACATCAAGCGCCTGATGGCCTATTCCTCGATCGGCCATATGGGCTTTGCCCTGGTCGGGCTCGCGGCGGGCACGGTCGAGGGCGCGCAGGGCGTCTTGATGTATATCGTGATCTATGTCGCGATGACGCTGGGCTCCTTCGCCATCATCCTGGCGATGAAGCGCAACGGCCAGCCGGTCGAGCAGATCAGCGATTTCGCGGGTCTCTCGCGCACCAATCCGCTGCTCGCCTTCATGTTCGCGATGCTGCTGTTCTCGCTTGCCGGCATCCCGCCGCTCGCCGGCTTCTTCGCCAAATGGTACGTCTTCGTCGCCGCCATCAAGGCGAATTTGTTCACGCTCGCCGTGATCGGCGTGCTGACCAGCGTGGTCGGCGCCTACTACTATCTCAGCATCGTCAAGACCATGTATTTCGACGAGCCGGCCGGGCAGGTCGATCCGGTACGCGTCGAAGTCAAGACGGTGCTGGCGGTCGCGGGCCTGTTCAACATTCTCTTCGCCCTGTTCGCGGGCCCGGTGGTGAGCGTCGCTTCCGCCGCCGCCAAGTCGCTGTTCTAGGATGGCATTCGCGCTCGGTCCTCGTGCGGCATCGGCGGGCTACAAGCTCGCAGCTTTCGAACGGACCGGCTCGACCAATACCGAGGCGATTGAGCACGCGAGGCGCGGCGAACGCGGCCCGATGTGGTTCGTGACGTCGGAGCAGACCGCCGGCCGTGGCCGCCGCCAACGCGCCTGGATCGCACCGAAGGGTAACCTTGCAGCCAGCGTCCTCGAAGTTCTCGACGTCGCCCCTTCCGTCGCCGCGACGATCGGCTTTGCGGCCGGGCTGGCCGAGGAGGCCGCCCTGGAGAAGGTCAGCCTGGAGGCTGCACTGCGCCTCGGCGAGGGCCGTCCCCGCTACACCCTGAAATGGCCGAACGACGTGCTGGCCGGCGGCAAGAAGCTGGTCGGCATCGGCCTGGAGGCCGAAGCCATCGGCGAGCGTCTTGCCATCGTTGTCGGCATCGGCACCAACGTCGTCGCCGCGCCCGAGGGTACGCCCACGCCGGCGGTGTCACTGGCCGCGCTCGGCGTCCAGATCAGCGCGGAGGAGTTGTTCTCGGCGCTCTCGGACGCCTGGGTGGAATTCCGCGGTATCTGGGACAATGGCCGCGGCTTTGCCGACATTCGCAAATTGTGGCTGGAGCGCGCCGCCGGCCTCGGCGAGCGGGTCGCGATCCACACGGGAGTGATGACGCTGGAAGGCATTTTTGACACGATCGACGACACCGGCTGCCTGATCGTCCGCACCGCGGAGGGCCGGCGCGTGCCGGTGGCCGCCGGCGAGGTGTTCTTCGGCACGGCCGCCTCCGTGGGAGCTGCGTGATGGCGAAGCCTGAAGAACTGGTATTTGCCCCGCTCGGCGGGGTCGGCGAGATCGGCATGAATTTGTCGATCTACGGCCTCGGCAACCGCCAGCAGCGTGCCTGGCTGGCGATCGATCTCGGCGTCTCCTTCGGCGACGAGGAGCATCTGCCGGGCATCGACCTGATCATGCCCGACATCAGCTTCCTGGAGAAGGAACGCAAGAACCTGATGGGGCTGGTGCTGACCCACGCCCATGAGGACCATTTCGGCGCCATCATCGACCTGTGGCCGAAGCTGAAATGTCCGATCTACGCGACCCAGTTCAGCGCCGCGCTGTTCGAGGCCAAATGCGCCGCCGAGCGCAATGCGCCCAAGATCCCGGTGACGGTGGTGCCGTCGGGCGGGCGCGTCGATATCGGCCCGTTCAACGTCGAGTTCATTCCGGTCGCGCATTCGATTCCGGAGTCGCACGCGCTGGCGATACACACCGAGATCGGCACGGTGCTGCACACCGGCGACTGGAAGATCGATCCGACCCCGATCATCGGCCGCCCGACCGACGAAAAGCGGCTGCGGGAGCTCGGCGATGCGGGCCTGCTCGCCTTGATCGGCGATTCCACCAATGCCGTGCGCGACGGCCGCTCACCCTCGGAAGCCGAGGTTGCCAGATCCATCACCGAGCTCGTCAAGGCTGCCAAGGGCCGTGTCGCGGTCACGACCTTTGCCTCCAATGTCGCGCGCCTCAAGGCCGTCGCGATCGCCGCGAAGGCCGCCGACCGTGAGGTCGTCGTGGTCGGCCGTGCCATGGAACGCGTGGTGCAGGTCGCGCGCGAGACCGGCTATCTCGACGGCGTGCAGAGTTTCCGCTCCGCCGAGGTCTATGGTCATCTGCCGCAGGACAAGGTGCTGGCGCTCTGCACCGGCAGCCAGGGCGAGCCGCGGGCCGCGCTGGCGCGCATCGCCAATGACGACCATCCCGAGATCACGCTCAACCGCGGCGACAGCGTGATCTTCTCTTCGCGCACCATTCCCGGCAACGAGAAGGCGGTCGGCGCCATTATCAACGGTCTGGTTCTGCAGGGCGTGGAGGTCATCACCGACCGCGACCAGCTGGTCCATGTCTCCGGCCACCCCCGACGCGACGAATTGCGCGACATGATCGCCTGGACCAGGCCGCAGCTCCTGATCCCCGTCCATGGCGAGGCCCTGCACCTCAACGAGCACGCCAAGCTCGCGCGTGCCGCCGGCGTGCCGCGCGTGCTGGTCTGCCGCAACGGCGATCTCGTCAAGCTCGGCCCGGGCGATCCCGGCATCATTGGGCAGGTGCCTGCGGGCCGTCTCTACAAGGACGGCACGATTCTGGAGGACTCCAAGTCCCGCGCGGTGGTCGAGCGGCGCCGGATGGCCTTCTCCGGCTGCGCCTTTGTCGCCATCGCCATGACGGAGCAGGGCGAGCTTGCCGACGATCCCGCAGTCGAACTCGTCGGTATCCCCGAGAAGAACAAAGCGGGCGAGCCCTTCGACGACATCGTCTTCGACGCCGTGGTTTCCACCGTCGAAGGCCTGCCGAAGGCGCGCCGTCGCGACCCGGATGCGCTGGCCGAGTCGGTGCGACGCGCTGTCCGTTCGGTGATCAACGAACATTGGGGTAAAAAGCCCGCCTGTCTGGTACACGTCCTGACAGTGTAACGGGAGAAGAAACATGCTGGGCCGGCTCAACCATGTCGCGATCGCGACCAAGGACGCCGTCAAGGCCGCCAGGATCTATGGCGCCGCATTCGGGGCCCAGATCTCGGAGGCCGTCGCGCTGCCCGAGCATGGCGTCACCACCGTGTTCGCGACGCTGCCCAACACCAAGATCGAGTTCATCGAACCGCTCGGCGAGGCCTCGCCGATCGCAAAGTTCCTCGACCGCAACGCCGACGGCGGCATCCACCACGTCTGCTACGAGGTGGTCGACATCATCGCCTCGCGCGACACGCTGGTGAAGGAGGGCGCAAGGGTGCTCGGCGACGGCGTGCCGAAGATCGGCGCCCACGGCAAGCCGGTGCTGTTCCTGCACCCGAAGGATTTTTCCGGCGCGCTGGTCGAAATCGAGCAGGCATAGGCCGAAGCCATGGCCATCCAGATCTCAACCGCAATCGCGATCTACTTCGTCATCTGGTGGGTCGCGCTGTTCCTGACGCTGCCGTTCGGCGTGCGCAGCCAGCACGAGGACGGCGTCGGAGTGCCGGGCAGCGACCCCGGCGCGCCGATCCTGACGCGAATGAGGAGCAAGCTGATCTGGACCACGATCATCTCGGCGATCATCTACGCCATCGCCATGGTCGCCTATCACGCCGGCTATCTCTCGATCGAACGCCTGTCGAAATTGATGGGCATGCCGTTCTAAGAATTTTGGTTGGCTTTGTTGGGGGACCAATGACTTTTCAGCGGATCGTCGTCGCGCTTCTGGTGCTGATCGTCGCGGGCCTCGGTGCCATCGGCTATTTCGAGTGGAAGATGGCCGTGCAGGTGCGCACCCTGAAGGCGTTCGTCGAGGGCTACGTCTTCAACGAGGCCGTCATCGCCTGCGAGCAGGCCAAGAGCTCGACACCGTTCAAATGGAACGGCGGCAAGAGCACTTCGGTGATCGGCCTGAACTCGGTCAAGACAGACAAATACACCGTCAGCGCCAGCTACACGCTGGTGGCGGACAGCGTCTATTGTGATTACGATCCGATCAAAAGAAAGGCCGAGATCGGCTCGAGCTTCCTGGAGCGGGAGTAACGATCCGGCCCATACAGGAGCATGATCCGGAAAAGTGTGAAGCGGTTTTCCGACAAGATCATGCTCAAATAACAATGGGATGGGATCGTCATGACCGGAGACCGGGCAGGGGATTATCGGATTCTGCATGAGGCGGCGTTGCGGGACTATCTCGCAGGCGTGGCGGACCTCGCAGCGACGCTCGGTGGCGAGCCGGCCTCCTGGTCGATCACCGAAGTCGGCGACGGCAATCTCAATCTCGTTTTCATCGTCAAGGGCGGCCGTGGCGGCGTCGCCGTCAAGCAGGCGCTGCCCTATGTCCGCCTCGTCGGCGAGAGCTGGCCGCTGCCGCTGTCCCGGGCTCATTACGAATATCTCGCTTTGTCGCGGCAGGCCGAGCTCGCGCCCGGCCTCGTGCCGGCGCTGCTGCATCATAACGATGCCCTGGCGCTGACGGTGATGGAGCTGCTCGAGCCCCATATCATCATGCGCAAGGGGATGGTTGCGGGGGCGCGATATCCGCGCTTTGTCGATGACATCACCACCTTCATGGCGCGGACATTGTTCTTCACCTCCGACCTCGCGTTGTCGGCGGCCGAGAAGAAGCAGGGCATCGCCGCCTTCGCCGGCAACCATGCGCTGTGCAAGATCACCGAGGATCTGATCTTCACCGATCCCTACCGCATCGCCGAGCAGAACCGCTGGACCGCGCCATATCTCGATGCGCTCGCCGCAGAGCTGCGCGAGGACATGGATCTGCATGTCGCGATCTCCCGGCTGAAGCTGAAGTTCATGGCAAGCCCCGAGGCGCTGCTTCACGGCGACCTGCACACCGGCTCGATCATGGTCACGGACGGCCAGACGCGAGTGATCGACCCCGAATTCGCATTCTATGGCCCGATGGGTTTCGATGTCGGTGCCGTGCTGGCCAACCTGCTGATGGCTTACTTTGCTTCCGCCGGTCACGAACGCTCGCCGGGCGAACGGACGGCGTTCGAGCATTGGGTGCTGGAAACGGTCGAACAGGTCTGGAACGCGTTCGCGCGCAAGTTCCTCGAGCTCTGGCGCGCCGGCGCCGCAGGCGATGCCTATCCCGCCTCGCTCTTCGCCGGCGAGACAGGCGCGGCACGGCTGGAGGCCGAGCGGCAGGCCTACATGCAGCGGCTGTTCGCGGACACGGTCGGCTTCGCCGCGGCAAAAACCATCCGCCGTATCTTCGGTCTCGCCCACAATATCGATTTCGAGCTGATCGAGGGTCCGCGCCGGCGCGCGATCAGCGAAGCAAGGGCCGTGAGGCTGGCAAGGACGATGATGCTGGAGACGGGGGCGTTTCCGGCCATCGCGGATGTCACCGCCGCAGCGCGAAAATTGCGCGACTGGCCGCCGGAGTTCTAGCGGGCTTCCTCACAAATCGGCGGGCCCCGCGCGCGACGCTCGCATACGTCAACCCCGTCAAGGCGCTTGCGCTCGACCTGCCGTGGATGGTCAACTCTCGGACCAGAGCACGGCTTGCGTTGTCGGAGGGACCATGATGTTCAGGATAGTGGCGATCGTCGCGGGTTTGGCACTGGCACTCGCCGCCTCAGCAGAGGCCCAGACCCCGCGCAAGGGCGGAACCATCCGCATGACCGCGCCCTATGGCTCGAGTTTCACCAGCCTGGACATTCTTACGACGCAGCGCGCCCAGGACGAGATCTACGCCAAGGCCCTGCACCGGTCGCTCTACATCTGGAATTCCGCGGAAGGCAAGCCGGTTCTGGAGCTCGCCAAGGAGGACGTCGTCTCGGGCGGCGGCCTCGTTCACACCTTCAAGCTGCGCGACGACGCCTATTTCCACAATGGCCGCAAGATGACGGCCGACGACGTCATCTGGACCTACAACCGCATCATGGACGGCACCAAGGCCTATCCCGGCGCGCGCTATGTCCGCGTGATCGAGGGCGCTGCCGCGGTCGAGAAGGGCCAGGCCAAGGAGATCTCCGGCCTCAAGAAAATCGACGACTTTACGATCGAGATGAAGCTGACCGAGAAAGTCGATCCGGGCTTCTATTTCTGGAACGCGATCACATCGATCTATCCCGCCGACGAAGCCGCCAAGGAGAGCTTTCTCCAGAAGCCGATCGGTCTTGGCCCCTTCAAATTCGTCGAGCACGTGCCGGGATCGCGCATCGTCCTGGAACGCTGGGACCGCTTCTACAAGCCCGGCAAGCCCTACGCTGACAAGATCATCGTGTCGGTGATGGGCGAGGCCGCGGCCCGCGATGTCGCCTTCCGCAACAAGGAGATCGACACCTCGGTGCTGGGACCGGCGCAATATGTCGCTTATCAGAACGACGCCGATCTCAAGGGCACCGTCGTCGAAGTCGCCGAGGTCTTCACCCGCTACATGGGGATGAATCCAACGTTCAAGCCGTTCGCCGACAAGCGGGTCCGGCAGGCGATCAACTACGCGATCGACACCGACCTGATCATCAACAAGCTGGTCAAGGGCAAGGCCTATCGCGCGACCAGCTGGCTGCCGCTGACCTCTCCCGCCTACGACAAGGCCATGAAGCCCTACGCCTTCGATCCCGCCAAGGCCAAGCAGCTGCTCGCCGACGCCGGCTATCCCTCAGGCTTCGAATTCGAATGGACCACCAGCCAGAACGAGAGCTGGGGTTTGCCGATCGTCTCGGCCGTGATCCCGATGCTGGACAGGGTCGGCATCAAGGCGAAGGTCAAGCAGGTCGAGACCGCGGTGCTGGCGGAGGTGGTTCGCAGCGGCGACTACCAGGCCTTCATCTACTCGCAGGCGAGCGGCCCGGATCCGCAGGCCGCCCTCAAATGCTTCCACTCGGCGACGCCGCAACCCGCCTGCAACTACATGAACTTCAAGAATGCCGAGTTCGACAAGCTGGTCGACGAGGCCGGGCAGTCCGATGACGCTGCGAAGCGCACCCAGCTGCTGCAAAAGGCCAATGCGCTGCTCTACGAAGAGGCGCCGGTCTGGTTCTTCAACTACAACAAGGCGGTCATGGCGGTGCAGCCGTGGCTCAAGGGGATTCAGCTGAACGCGACGGAACTGACCCATCAGAACGTCGAAGACCTCTGGGTCGACGAGACCTCGCCCGCGAAGTGACACACGCTCTCGCGCTCCCTCCGTCGCCATGAACGACGGAGGGAGAGAGGAAAAGTGCCGATGCTCTCCTTCCTGTTCCGCCGCGTCCTGCAGATCATTCCGACCGTGCTCGCCGTGGTGGCTCTGGTGTTCGTGCTGTTCAGCGTCGTTCCCGGCAGCATCGTCTCGTCCATGAGCGACGATGCCGATCCGCAGGTCGAGCTGCGCATGAAGAAGCAGCTTGGCCTCGACGATCCCGTCTATGTCCGCTTCGGCATCTACATCGCCAAGCTTGCAACCGGCGATTTCGGGACGTCGTTCCGGACGCGCGAGCCTGTGACGTTCATGATCGCCAAACGGATCTGGCCGACGCTCCAGCTCATCTTCGCCGCCATGGCGTTTTCCGTCGTGATCGGCGTTCCCCTGGGTTTCATCGCCGCGCTGAAGCCGGGCGGCATCGTCGACACGCTGGCCATGGTCGTCGCGGTATCAGGCCTTTCGATCGCGAAATTCTGGCTCGGGCTGGTGCTGATGTATCTGTTTGCGTTGAAGCTCGGCTGGCTGCCGAGTTTCGGCTATGGCGATGGCGGCCTGAAATATTTGATCCTTCCGGCCGTGACGCTCGGCGTCTCGCCGATGGCGCTGTTCGCCCGGACCACACGCGCCGCCGTCCTCGAGATCATGACCGCGGATTTCGTTCGCACCGCGCGCTCCAAGGGCATGAGCGAGACAAGGGTCGTGAAGTGGCATGTGATGCGCAACGCGCTTGTCATCATACTCACCACCGTCGGCCTGCAGTTCGGCGCGCTGATGGGGCAGGCGGTCGTGGTCGAGAAACTGTATTCCTGGCCGGGCATCGGCTCGCTGCTGGTCGACAGTGTCCTGCAGCGCGACATTCCGGCCGTCCAGGGCTCCATTCTCGTCGTGGTGCTGTCCTTTCTCGCGATCAATCTGCTGATCGACGTGCTCTACGGCGTGATCGATCCCAGGATCAGATACGCATGAAGCTGCGCGCCAATCTCGTCATCGGCGGCGCACTGTTCGCGCTTGCGATCCTGGTCGGCCTGCTCGCGCCCTGGCTGGCGCATACCGATCCCGTCCTGGACGCCAATCTGCTCAACGCGGAAGAGCCTCCGAGCTGGACCTGGTGGTTCGGTACCGACGACCAGGGCCGCGACATCTACTCCCGCGTCGTCTACGGCGCGCGGGTTTCGCTGACGGTCGGCATCGTCTCGCAGCTCATCAACAGCGTCATCGGGGTGGCGCTGGGCCTGAGCGCCGGCTATTGGGGCGGCTGGTGGGACGATGTCGTCAACGGTCTGACCAATCTCATGCTCGCGATCCCCTCGCTGATCTTCGCGTTGGCCATCATGGCGGTGCTCGGCCCCGGCCTGACCAGCCTGCTGATCGCACTCGGCTTGACCAACTGGTCCTTCACGTGCCGGATCGCGCGAGCCTCGGCGCTGTCGCTGAGGAGCCAGGGCTATGTGCAGGCCGCGACCGTGCTCGGCTACGGCGATTTGCGCATCATGATCACGCAGCTGCTGCCGAACATGCTGGGGCCGATCGTCGTCATCGGCACGCTCGGCATGGGCAGCGCGGTCTTGTCCGAAGCCGCGTTGTCGTTCCTCGGCCTCGGCGTCCGGCCGCCGTTTCCGAGCTGGGGCAGCATGTTGTCGGATGCCCGCGATCAGATCACCACGGCGCCGTGGCTCTCGGTGTTTCCCGGCCTCGCGATCTTTCTCACAGTGCTCGGCCTCAATCTGCTCGGCGACGGCCTGCGCGACATTCTCGATCCGCAATCGCGGAGCCGGCGGACATGACCGGCGCGCCGCTGATCGAGGTTGAGAATCTCAGCATCGATCTCGACGATGGATCGCGACGCGTTGCGGCAGCCGAGGGTATTTCATTCCGCATCGATCGCGGCGAAACGTTCGGCCTCGTCGGCGAATCCGGCTGCGGCAAGAGCATCACGGCGCTCGCCCTGATCGGCCTGTTGCGGCAGCCATTGTCGATCGGCGGCGGCACCATCCGGTTTGAGGGCCGGGAGATCCAGCATCTTTCAGCCGCAAGGCAACGGGAGCTGCGCGGCAATCGCATCGCCATGATCTTCCAGGAGCCGATGACGGCGCTGAACCCGGTCTCGCCCGTGGGCCGGCAGATTGCCGAGATGTTCGTGCTGCACAAGGGCAAGAGCTGGCGCGAAGCCGACAGACTGGCGGTCGAGGCGCTGGCGAGCGTCCGCGTTCCCGCGCCGGAGCGGCGCGTGAAGGATTACCCGCACCAGCTGTCCGGCGGCATGCGCCAGCGCGTGATGATCGCCATCGCGCTCGCCTGCGGTCCGGATCTCCTGATCGCCGATGAGCCGACCACGGCACTCGACGTCACCGTGCAAGCCGAAATCATCGAGCTGATGCGGAATTTATGCGCCGAGCGAGGAACCGCCATCCTGATGATCAGCCACGATCTCGGGCTGGTCGCCAATGTCTGTCGCCGCGTGGCCGTGATGTATGCCGGCCGCATCGTCGAGGAGCGCGGCTCGGCCGATATTTTCCGGGCACCCTCGCACCCCTATACGCGTGGCCTGGTCGCCTCGCTGCCGCGGCTCGGCAGTCGCGCAGCGCTTGGCCGCAGCCGGCTGACGGAGATCGCGGGTGTGGTCCCGGCCATCACGAATTTCCCGAACGGCTGCCGGTTCAATCCGCGTTGCGCGCAGGCGACCGATATTTGCCGGACCACCGCGCCGGGAGCGGATTTGTTGGAGGCCGGCGGTCTGGTCAGGTGTCACCACCATGCATGAGCCGCAAGACAGGCTGGGTGAGACACGGCCGGACGACGATGTCATTCTCAGCGTCAGGGATCTCGCGGTCCATTTTCCGCTCGGAGGCGGCTTGCTCGGCCGCAACCGGCGGCTGCTCCGTGCCGTCGACGGTGTCGATCTCACCCTGAAGCGCGGCGAATGCCTCGGCCTCGTCGGCGAGTCCGGCTCCGGCAAGTCGACTGTCGCGTTGTCGATCCTTGGCCTCGTGACGCCGACGCGCGGCCGCATCGTGCTGGACGGACAGGTCGTGACGAACCGGCCATCCGGCGATCGAAAGGCGCTGGCCCGCATCGTGCAGATCGTGTTTCAGGATCCCTACGCCTCGCTCAATCCGCGCCAGACCGTTCGCCGCACGCTGGAAGATCCCCTGCGTGTGCATGGTGTCACGGCCAAGAGCGAGATCGAGGACCGCGTCGCGAAGATGCTGCGGCATGTGGGCCTGCGGCCGGAGCAGGCCGACCGCTACCCGCATGAATTCTCGGGCGGCCAGCGCCAGCGCATCGGCATCGCGCGTGCGCTGATCCTCAACCCCAAGATCGTCATTTGCGACGAACCTGTCTCGGCGCTCGACGTCTCGATCCGCGCCCAGATCATCAATCTGCTGCTGGAATTGAAGGAAACGCTCGGTCTTTCCTACATCATGATCAGCCACGATCTCGGCGTCGTCGAACACATGAGCGACAAGGTCGCCGTGATGTATCTCGGCCGCATCGTCGAGAACGGCCATTGGCGAGAGATTTTTGAACGGCCCGCGCACCCCTACACCCAGGCCCTGATTGCCGCCATCCCCGATCCCTTGCGTCATGCACCGCTGGCGACGACAGGCGGCGATCTTCCCAATCCGCTCAATCCGCCGAACGGATGCGCGTTCAGCCCGCGATGCCGGTATGCAGAGGCCGTGTGTCGGAGCGAGCCGGGGCCGGCGCTGGAGACGCGGGCGGACGGGCACGCGGTGAGGTGCTGGCGGAGCGAGGAGATTGCGGGGCAGGCGGCGTTAGCATCGAGCAAAAGCGGATATCTTTAGGATGGAGCCATCCGCGCTTCCCAGACGCGCGATCGACGCCATGATGGAATTAGGTTCGGCATCATGGGACCACAACAATTGTCGATCTCACCGCCTAAGCGCTTCCACGGGATCGAGCCGGGCGGCGTGCCACGATGGGTAGAGCGTTGCGAGAAGCGACAGGGTTAGCGCCATGATCAAAACCGCGCTGGTCTCCCCGAAATCAATCTCCGCTGGCAGCTTCGAGAGAAAATAGAGTTCTCTCGGGAACAAGTCGGCGCTGGTCAGCCAGGATAGAAACTGTCGGATCGAATCGATATTAAGACAGACGAGAATCCCAACGACGAACCCGACCAACGTTCCCACGACGCCGATCGAAGCACCCGTAATCAGGAATATCCGCATGATCGAGCCTCGTGAAGCACCCATGGTCCTGAGGATCGCTATGTCGCTGCCCTTATCCTTCACCAACATGATGAGCCCAGATACGATATTCAACGCAGCTACCAGCACAATCATGGTCAGAATCAGAAACATCACGTTGCGCTCGACCTGAAGCGCATTGAAGAAGGTCGAGTTCCGCTGCCGCCAGTCCACCAGGAAGACTGGCCGCCCGGCTGCTTCCGTCACAGCCTTGCGAAACTGATCGATGCGAGCGGGATCGGCTGTAAAGATCTCGACCGCAGTCACGTCCTTGTCGCGGTTGAAGTACGACTGAGCTTCTGCGATTGGCATGAAGACCATGCTCGCATCATATTCAGACATACCGATCTCGAATATGGCTCTGACTTTATACTTCTTGATCCGCGGCATAACCCCCATCGGGGTGACCGCGCCGTGCTGCGCAACGAGCGTGATGGCGTCACCGGCATGGAGCGAGAGCTGATCGGCAAGGCGCTGCCCGATGGCGACCCCCTGGTTCTCGTCAAACCCTGCGATCGATCCTTGCTTGATGTTGTTGGCGATAGAGGTAATCTTGTTAAGATCGTCGGCGCGAATGCCACGCACCAGAACTCCGGATGCACCGGAAGACGATGCTAGCGCGGTGCCGTCGACAACAGGCGCGGCCAAGCGGATACCTGGCACCAGGCTGAGACGCTCGGCCATATCCTTCCAGTCGGTTAGAGGTGTTTCCAGCGGCTGGACTAGAATGTGACCGTTGAGACCGAGGATCTTGTCTAGGAGCTCTTTGCGAAAGCCGTTCATGACGGCCATGACAATGATTAGCGTGGCAACGCCAAGCATAATGCCGAGAAACGAAAATCCGGCGATGACGGAGATAAAGCCGTCCTTGCGGCGCGCCCGCAAATAGCGAGCTGAGAGCATCCATTCGAAGGTCGCAAACGGCGCGGTCGGCGGCTCTGTCATGATCTCAGCTTATGCCCGGTAATGACCGTCATTCTGCCCCATGGCGACGCGCTTGGCTAGCCGCGCACGCTTAAGTTGTCTGGTTTGGGCTGTCATCCAGGCGGCCTGATCCCGACTTCGAGCCAGTTCCCGGACCGCACGGTAGCAGTTAGCTTCGCCATCAAGCGGCAGCACCGCAAAATTTCGAGCGCCGTCACCTCAGTCGAGCCAACACCGCGTCGCGGACTAGCCGAATGCCTCTCGTCGGCGTAATTCCGCGCGCTCCCCGCCTTGAGACATCGTTTCCCGAGGCTCAGTGCTGTCGGTGCAGGCCATAAACGGAACAGTTAGAGCGGTATCGCTATTGGCCAGCACCGTCAGCGAAGTGCTTGCGGTAAAACGCCACGACGTCGGTGTGGAAACTCCGATGAAAATCGACCCGGTCGAAATTCGGCGCATCGGTGCAAGCGGTAGGGTTGGATTGCGTCTCCTTCGGGATGCAAGTGGCAAGAAAAGAGAAGTGTTTGGCGTTGGCCACGAAGTGATAATCCGGCGCCGGGAGCCGTTGTTTGATCGTTGAAGCACAGCATCCGGAGAGTCCGTCAGCATTTTGCGCCGGATCGGAACTCCATAGTTGCACCGGTATCGCTATTTTCTTGAGGTTCTCCTCGGAGAAAACAAAAGCCGGATAAGGATCGGCAATTACTGCGGCTTTGACGCGGGGGTCAGGTGTGATCGGTTGGCCCGGCACCTCGCCGCTTTCAAGCTGCTTGCAAGCCAACAGGCTCGATGTCGCGCAATTGGACAAGCCATTTCGTAATTCTGGATTGCCGCCGATAACGGCGAGACCCGTATAGCCGCCAAACGAGAAGCCGTAGAGGCCAATATGCCGGGCGTCGATGCGCGATGCATCGGGCCAGCTTTCGAGCATGTAGTCGATCAGTCGCTTGATATCCGCGGGGCGTTCGACGAGCACGGAAAGGCTGTCGGTACGGCTGGCATCGCGCCAGGTGTCACCGGGATGATTGAGCGCAGCGACGACAAAACCAGCATCGGCCAGCGCCGCGGCCGTGTCGTGGTGACCACCGAACCATCCTCTCCTGCCATGCGATATCACGATAAGAGGAAGCTTTTCGCCAGTCACCGAGCATCCGGGTACGGCGAAGAAAATGGCACCACGTGCGTCCATCTCTTTTGGAGGCTCGGCGCATGGTGTCCAGACCAGCAGCCTGATCGCCGGCCCGGCCGCGGCAGCGGGAATGTCGAAATTTCTGACCCCCGCAGCGTTCGCCGCGGTCAGCCCAAAGAAGAAGAAACAAATAGCGAGAACGAGCTTGGCGCGACCTATCATTTGCCCCGGTAGCTTCACCTCACAAAAAGACAATTTGGATCAAGCGATTATGTCGCCTTTGGGTCATTTTCAGCTCCCGGCGCCACCGACCAGTCGAGGGCGACGATTTCCGAGCGCGGTCTCAGCCTGCAGCGCGCGCAGCCAATCGCGAAAACTGACGATCTCGGGGCAATCCGCGGTGCCTTCGGGCGCAACGAGCCAATCGCCCAAACCCGATCCCTCATCGATCCGGTCGCAGCGATAGCCCGGATGGTGGCTATGGCCGCGGGCGATCAGCAGGTCGACCTTGCCCTCGACCAGTTCGTGCAGGCCGGCCGGATGCAGCACCCGCAAGCCGATCTCTGCATGCGTGCAGCGAAACTCAGCTAGATCGAGGCGGCGGAGGTCGAAGCTGCCATGGACGCCCAATTGCAGCAGCACCGCACCGGCCGGTCTCAATTGCGAGGTCGCCTCCGCGATGTGGCGAAAGCCTTCGGAGACCCCGGGCAGATAGGCCTGACCGGCCGTGGTGAGGATGAGCTGCTTGTGCAACCGCTCGAACAGCTGCACGCCGAGGCGCGCCTCCAGTGCCTTCACCTGCTGCCCCACGGCGGCCGGCGTCACGTGCAGCTCGTGCGCGGCGAGCTTGAAGCTGAGATGCCGCGCGGCGGCTTCGAACGCGCGGAGCGCGTTGAGTGGGGGAAGGGCGTAGGTCATCGCGCTCATTTTGACACTGATGGGCCATGGCCTTGCAATAGATTTTCTTGCGCTGAGCCGCAGCAATGATGCTTTGCGAAGCGGCGGTGGCGCCGGATACGGTCGATCCGTAATCCGGAGAAACCCCATGCCGCCAGCTCACATCGTCAGCCACAATCCCGCAACGGTCCATGCTCCCGCCGGCGGCTACTGCATGGGACTTGAAGTGACGCAGCATCGCCGCCTGTTGTTCATCAGCGGCCAGGTGCCCCAGAGATCCGACGGCACCGTGCCCGAAGGTTTTGAGGCGCAATGCGAGCAGGCCTGGCGCAATTTGATCGAGGTGCTCGCCGCCGCGGGCCTCGGCGTCGCGCATCTGGTCAAGGTCAACACGTTCCTGACCGACCGCAATCAGCTCGTGACCAACCGCTCCAATCGTCGCGCGATGCTGGGCGAACACCAGCCCGCGCTGACGGTCGTGATCGTCGAGATCGTCGACAGCCAATGGCTGCTGGAGATCGAGGCGATCGCCGCCGAATGAAACAAGCCGACTTTTCAATGAGCCGATCATATCAGGTGTCCCATGGCTGAGATCATCCATCCGTTCTACGAAGCGCATCGCGGTGCGATGGAGGCCGCCATGCGCGAGCGGCTCGATTTGGCCGAAGCGATGCTGCGTGAACGCGCGCAGCTTTCCGAGATCGATGGGATCAGGCAGGAGGTGATCGACGAATTCGAAATCGTGCTCACCCAGATGCCCTATGTCGGTGGCGCGGCGAGCCGCATGAGCGATTTCTTCATGCGCCTCATGGGTTTCATGGCCATCAGTCGGGTGCTGCGGCGCCGCGGAGTGCCGGTGCCTGTGATCGGCGAGATCGAGCGGGAAGCCTACAAGGCGCAATTGCTCACCGCATCGGAATCGGAACGTCTCGCCGCGGGTCGCCAGTTCATGTCGCCGCAGAACCAGGCCTTACTGCGCGAGCAGGCGGCGAGAAGCATGACCGAAAGCCATCAGACCGAATTTCCGGAAGACTTCATCTATGATTTCGTCGAGCCCGATACGGGTGACAGTTTTGAATTCGGTATCAACTACAAGGCTTGCGGCTTCTGCAAACGCGCGGCGCGCCATGGAGACAAGGACATCCTGCCGAATATTTGCGGGCTCGATTTCGTCGCCTACGCGGCGCGCGGCATCCGCCTGGAGAGGACACAGACGCTCGCGGGCGGTGCGAGCCATTGTAACTTCCGGTTCTCGCGGCTTGGGTCGGATGAGAAAGCGGCGAGTTAGGCCGCGTTCTCATCCTCCGCGATCGAGGTGATGGATTGCAGAATCTTTCCGCGGCGGCAGTCTGGATTGCTTCGCTGCGCTCGCAATGACGGAATTTGGGGCGCTGTCCGGAGTCCACCCGCGCACACCGCCATGATGACATCATGCTCCTGTTTTGCCCGACGAATCAAACCGCCGCTGCGGTCGCACCATCGCAATTTCGGGTTTTTGTAAGTCGTTGAATTCCCTCACAGTCTCTACTGTGCATGGGGTTGTTTTCGCGCTTTTGGTTTTGAGGGGCGGCTATTCCGCCGCTTTCTCCCTCAGCCGCTGCGCATAGACGTTGATGACCAGCGCCGCCAGCAGGATCAGGCCGCGGATCAGGATCTTCAGGAAGCTGTCGATGTTGACGTGGTCGAGGCCGTTATTGAGAACACCGAGAACGAAGAGACCGACGATGGTGTTGCCGATGCCGCCGCGGCCGCCGAACAGGCTGGTGCCGCCGACCACGACGGCGGCGATGGAGTCGAGCAAATAGGTGTCGAACTCGTTCTGCTGCGCGCTGCCGAAATGAGCGACGCCGAGCATGCCGCCGATACCGGAGCACACCGCCGAGATCACCATGACCGCGCCGAGGATGAGCTTGACGTTAAGGCCGGAATATTCGGCCGCCTCGCGGTTGCCGCCGACCATGTAGACGTAGCGGCCGAAGCGCGTGTAGGTCAGCACCAGGTGTCCGCCGAGCAGCATGATCGCGGCGACGATGACGATCCATGGGATGCCGCCGATCGATCCGGAGCCGAGCGTGGTGATCACGCCGGGGACCTTGTAGGCGATCTGGCCGCGCACCAGCAGCGCCGAGATGCCGGCAGCGATCTGCATCATCGCCAAGGTCATGATGAAGGAGGGGATGCCGATCACGGTCAGCCCCAGCGCATTGACGAGGCCGAGCAACGCGCAGAGCAAAATGGCCAGCAGGATCGCCGCGGCGCCGGGCAGGGGAATGTTGGGAATGTTGACGTAGGATTCCTGGAGCGTGAAGTAGGCGACCGCGATGCCCGTGACGTTGGCGATGCTGGCGATCGAGAGGTCGATCTCCGCGCAGAGGATCACGAAGGTGAGGCCGACGGCGATGATGCCCGTGACCGACACCTGCGTCAGGATGTTGCCGAGATTGTCCAGCGTCGCGAAGGAGGGGCTGGCCAGCGCAAAGAAGCCGGACAGGAAGATCAGCGTCAGGAACGGGGCGATGTTGCGCATCTGCGAGCGCAGGAACGGCGCTAAGCCGCGCGCCCGCTGCCCCGCCGCCAAAGCCGTGTCACTGCTCGCCATGTGCTTCTCCGTCACGCCGCTTCCAGCAGGCGGTCCTTGCTGACCGGCTCGTTCGTGAATTCACGCACCAATGCGCCGCGCTTGAGCACGAGGATGCGATCGGCCAGCGACAGCACCGTTTCCGGCTCGGTCGACAGCACGATAATCGCGAGCCCTTTGGCGCGGAGATCGCGGACGATGTTGATGACGTCGTTCTTGGCGCCGACATCCATGCCGCGGGTGGGCTCGCACAGCACCAGGAGTTTGGGCGGATAGGTCAGCCATTTCGCCAGCGCGACTTTCTGCTGGTTGCCGCCGGAGAGCATGCCGAGATCGAGGCCGACCACCGGCGGCCTGATCTGCAACTGCTCGACCTGCCGCTTTGCGATGTCGCGCTCCTGCGCCGGCTTGAGCAGCAGCGCCGAGATGCGATCGAGAATGCTGATCGAGATGTTCTTGTAGACCGGCTCCTGGTGAAACAGCATCGCGCGCCGGCTCTCCGGCACCAGCGCCACGCCGGCGCGCCGCGCCGCTGCCGTGCTGGCGAAGGTCTTGGGCTTGCCCTCGACCGCGAGCGTGCCGCCGTCCGGCTTCAGCTTGCCGAACAGGATGCGCGACAGCTCCTGCTGGCCGCAGCCCATGAACCCGTAGATGCCCAGCACTTCGCCGGCGCGCGCCTCGAAGGAGATGTCCTTCAGGCTGCGGGCCAGCGACAATTGGTCGACCTTGAGGACCACCGAGCTATCGCTCGGTTGGGGCAGCATCAGATCGTCGCTGTAGCTGTGCTCGAGCGCTTCGCCGGCGCGGCCGATCATGGCCTCGATCAGCGCGCCTTTGCTGGTCGCAGCACTTGCCGTTTCCGCGACCTTCCGTCCGTTGCGGAACACGGTCACCGTGTCGGAGACGCGCAAGATGTCCTCGATGAAATGCGAGATGAAAACGATCGCCGTGCCTTCCTCGCGCAGGCGCCGCAGCGTTGCGAACAGTCGCTCGACCTCGGGTGGGGAGAGGGCGGAGGTCGGCTCGTCCAGGATGACGATGCGCGCGCCGGAGAACAGCACGCGCGCGATCTCGATCAGCTGCTGGAGTCCGATCGGGAGATCGCCCAGCCTGCTCATCGGATCGACGTCGATGCCGAAGCGGGCGAGCTGCTCGCCCGCCTCGCGCGCCATCCGCCGCCATTGCACCAAGCCGAGCCGGTTGGTCGGCTGGTTGCCCAGAAACACGTTCTCCGCCACCGTGAGGTCGGGCGCGACGGACAGCTCCTGGTGCACCATGGCGATCCCGGCGCTGTGGGCGTCGCGGGCCGAGCGGAAATGCGTCTCCTGTCCGTCGATCAGGAAGCGGCCCGAGAATTCGGTGTGCACGCCGGCGATAATCTTCATCAGCGTGCTTTTTCCCGCGCCGTTCTCGCCGACGAGACCGTGGATCTCGCTCGCGTGGAGCGCGAAGTCGACACCACGAAGCGCCTCGACGCCGCCGAAGCTCTTCGTGATACCCTGCAGTTCCAGGATGGGCGAACGATCCTCTCGCATGGAATTTCAGATCTTGGAGGCTCAGATCAGGAAGTGATCCTGCATCCACTGCATGCCTGCGGCGTTGGCCTTGGTGACGACCGGTCCGTCGGTGACGACGTTCTTGGGGATGCCCTGTCCGCTCTTTTCGCCCCCGACCACGGCGGAAACGCCCGCGATGACGGCGCCGCCGTGGATGCGGCAGGACGGATTGCGGACGGTCGCGAACATGCGGCCTTCGCTGACCGCCTGGATCGCCGGCGGCATCGCGTCGACACCGCCGATCAGGATGTTGGTGCGGCCCCGCGCCTTCATGATGTTGGCGGCGGCGAGCGCCATGTCGTCATTGTGGAAGAACGCCGCGTCGATCTGCGGATACTTCGTCAGGTAGGTTTCCCAGAGACGCGCGGTCTTCGACACATCCCAGTCGGCCGGCTGGGTGTCGAGCACCTCGATCCCGGGGAATTGCTTCACGACATTGTTGAAGCCCTTGGCGCGGCCCTGCGCGCCCGTGTGGCCGAGGGCTCCTTGCGTCATGATGATCTTGCCCTTGCCGCCCATGGCATTGCACAGCGCCTGCGTCACCGAGGCGCCCATGAACTCGTTGTCGGGGGCGAGAAAGGAGTGGACGTTGATCTGGTCCAGCGGCGCAATCAGCGTGTCCATGTCGATCACGGGCGTGCCGGCGTCGATCATCTTCTGCACCGGCTGGGTGAGGGTGCCGATGCCGAAAGCCTGGATCGCGACGAAGTCCCATTTTTGCGAAGCCATGTTGTCGATCGCCGCGCGCTGCTTCACCGCATCGAGCTGGCCGTCGAACCAGGTGACCTCGACGTTGAACAGCTTGCCCCAGAATTCCGCGGCCTGCTTGCCCTGCGCGCACCAGGTCGCCTGGAGGCCTGCGTTGGAGAACGCCGCCTTCAGCGGCTTCTCGCTGCGTCCGACTTCGGCTGCAAGGGCGGGGTTAATGCCCATGCTGCCGAGGATGGCAGTCGCGGCGCCGGCGGTTGCTGCCGCCTGAAGAAGATCGCGCCTCGTCGTCGAGAAATCTTTCGTCCCGGACATCGCTCGCTCCCATGCAATTTTATCTTCGGCGCGTCATTGATCGCGCGACCGATGTCCGAAAGTGTCTCACAAGAGTTGGTGCCACTCAATCCGCAATCAACGGCGGGATTGCCGCGAGCCCGTGTTGGTGCAGCGCAAAGCGTCAGGCCTGAACGGCGGCGAACCCTTCGATCTCGATGAGCAGTCGGTCCCACGCCTGCGCGATGTCCGGCGACCATTCATCGCGCAGCAGATCGCGCAACGTATCCCTGATGACGGCGAAGAAGGCGGTGAACAGCTCGCGCGGCGTGCCGTAGCCATCGTGCGACACGACCTCGCACGCGATCAGCCGGAATTGCCCACGGCGATCACCGGCGAAGTCGAGAATCGCCTCGATCGTGAGTGCGAGCATCGATCCCATCACGAGCTCGCTGCCTTGCGTGCGGAACATCGCCCGCGTTTCGGGATACTGTTCGAACAGCCGCTGATAGACGTGTGGCGTGAGATCGGTGCAGCGCGAGGCTGCAAGTTCAAAGCTCTGTTCGACCAGATTGGGAGAAGGATTCATCGGCGCATGAGCCCCGCAGACAAAAAAAGAGCGGGGCCCTAGCCCCGCTCAAAAATTGTGTCGACCCTATTATCCCCGATTCTAAGATTTGATCTTGATTGGCGGGGCGACGCTGCATTTTGCGCGTCAGGGGCTCCTCCCGAGACTTGGACCACCAGACTTCGACCTCGCGGCCAGCCTGAGCAAGCGGATGCTAGATCAACTTTTCTCACTTGTCATCATTTTCGGCAACGAATGTTCAAAATTCGAGCATTTGACGAAATGATCGGGTGGCCAGCCGTGTAAGCATATGACAAATATAAGAAATCTGTGGATGGGGCAGGGGCTCGACTGCCTCAAATGCCGGAGGTCCCCTCCCTTGGGACGGCCGGACCACAGTTTCCGGGAAATTTGCGCTGGATTAAGGAGGTGGCGGAACCGGGCTCGACTCGGCCCTAGCGCGGTGTTTAGTTAGTAGGCGAACGAATGGTTCGGCGGATGCGCGCACGGCTGCAAAAATTCCTACCCCTGGTCCTGCTCGCTTTGGTGATGCAGGTGCTGGCGCCGATTGCCGCCTGTCTGGCGGCCGGCCAGGCTGTGGCCGATCCGCTTTCTGCCTCCATCATCTGTCACAGCGCGAGCGAGCAGGGCGGCCTGAACGATCCGGCGGGTACGCCGGTTGCACATGCCGGCGCATGCGCCCTCTGTTGCCTTGCGCAATTGGGCGCGTCACTCGATTCGCCGCCGCACGCCGCGCTCTCCGTTCCCTTCCGCCACTCCGAGCGCGTGGTGTGGCACGCGGCGGAGGCTTCCGGCGGCGCAGCCCATAAAGGCACAAACGCCCAGGCACGCGCGCCGCCCCAACTTTCCTGACGACTCTCGTGATCGCCGCGGTCCGCCGCAGGCGATTGATGCTGTCGAATGGCCGGAGAGAAAGCCCGGCGTCAGGAATGCCCCATGTTACGTTGTCATGCCCGCCGTGGCGTGAGCATCGTCGCCATTCAGGCCACGCTGCTTGCATCGTCGAGCGGAGCCTTTGCCCAAAGCGGCAATACCGAGCTTCCCGCGGTGACTGTCGTGGCCCCGCAGGTTGCCCGTCCCAAACCAATAAGCCGACCGTCGAAACCGCGCTCCGCATCGGTGGGCCGTGCGGCAAGGCCCGTGACGCCAAGCGCAAGCGTCAGCGTATCCACCCAAAACAGGGCCGTGACGGCCAGCGCTGCCCGCGACGGCGTCAATCAGGCGCCGGCCGGTCAGACCGCGACGACCATCGATCGCAGCCAGTTCGACAACCGCCCGTCGTTTTCGGTCAGCGACGTCCTGCGGGATAGTCCGGGCATCTCGATCAAGCAGGGGAACGGCCCCCGCGATTTCGGCATCTCGATCCGTGGATCCAACGCCCGGAATAGCTTTGGCATCCGCAATCTCGTGATCTTCGACGATGGTTTTCCGGTAACGCAGCCGGATGGCCTGTCGCGCAGCGATCTGATCGATCCGCATGCCTATGGGGCGATCGACGTGGTCCGCGGTCCCTCGTCGGCTCTCTATGGAAACTACGCGACCGGCGGCGCGCTCAATTTCCGAACCCGGCCCGGTGGCACGATCGACGGCGTCGAGTATGGCGTCGACGGCGGCAGCTACGGCTATCTCAACAACTACCTGGCGGCCGGAAAGAAGTTCGGTAATTTCGAGGGATCGCTGTTCGCAAGCGACACGCGGGGCGACGGCTATATCGGAAATAGCTGGTTCAACACGCAGACCGTCAACTTCCTCGGCACGCTCAAGGCCACGCCGGACGACCGCTTTACGGTCAAGATCATCAACAATGACCTGAGTGCGCGGTTGCCGCTCCGGCAGTCGCTGAGCCAGTACGACACCAACCCTTTCCAGCAGGGTTGTACAACGGGCGCCGTGGCCGCCGCCGGATGTCCGACCGTGTCGCTTTTCAAGAACGGCTTCAACGCGAGAACCGGCGTCGCAGGAGACAGGGACACCGAGACGGCAACGCAAGCAGGTCTCGGGCGAAACGATAGACGAACCATCGTAGGAGCACGGTGGGAGCACGACTTTGACAATACGACGAGTTGGCGAAACCAGTTCGTTTTCGACGACAGGAACATCAGCCAGCCGACTGGCGCGACCAGCGCCATCGGCGATTTCCCGTCCTACAACTACATGAGCGACATTACGAAGCGTGGCGAAATCTTCGGCATGGAGTCCACCACATTGGTCGGCGCCTGGTACAATACACTCGTGGCGTCGAGCGATACGCGTAACGTCATGCCAGGCGGAAACGCCACACTGGGATTGATCTCGGCCAACACCTTCAGCGATACATCCAACTACGGAATACGGGCGAGGGAGGAACTGAAGCTCACTCCTGATTTGACGGCGATAGCCGGAATCGGTTGGGAAACTACAATTCTGAGAGGCGTCAATACCCTCTATAAATACAACACCTTCAATGTTCCGGTAGCGACGATACCGGTGCCTACCGCCGCCGATCGCAAGATCGAGAACACGGCTCCTGAGTTGGCGCTGCTCTACAGGCTCGATCCAGAATGGCAGTTTCGCGGACGTGTGGCGACCGGATACGGAACGCCGCAGGTCTCGAATCTGTTCGTTCTTCCGAACGGTGATTTTGGCAACAACACGCAGCTCCAGACGCAAACCAATGTCGGATACGATCTGGGCTTCGACTGGACGCCGAGCAGTGCGGTCAAACTGAGCGCGACGGCCTTTTACGAGTTTTTTCGAAATGAATTGGTGAGTCAGGCCGTCAGTAACCCGAGCGCGAGCAACGCGACTTACATGTTCAACGCACCGCGATCCGAGCATCGGGGCGTCGAACTTGCTGCCGATTGGAAGTTCCATCCGGGCTGGCGGTTCATGGCGGCGTATACCTATCTCGACGAGGTCTACACCGAGTATGTGGAGAACATCACCAATGTCGCAGTGTTCAGCTTCAACCGGGCAGGCAACAAGATCCCCGGAATCTCGCCGAACGAGCTGACGGCCAGGATCGGCTACGACGAATTCGCGGGGTCGCTGGCGGGGCTCGGGGGTTTTGTCGAAGTCCAGTGGAAGGACTCCTTTTACATGGACAATGCAAATCTGCTGAAAGCGCCGGGCTATGAGCTGATCAACGTGAACGTCCACTACAAGACGGACCTGGTGTCAGACACCTTCAGATCCCTCAACCTGTTTCTCGAAGTCAGGAACGTATTTGATCGCACTTATGTTGCGTCGGCAAACAACATCACCAATACGGTGACCACAGCCGGACTTCCAAATCTTGCCAGCGTGCTGGCGAACACGACGGGATCGATTTACGCGGGCTCGCCGCGCACGTTCGTTGCGGGTATGAAGGTGGCGTTCAAATGATACGGGCTCTCAAAGGAAGTGCGGCTGTGATCCGAAGTGGCTTGTTGGCGATACTCGCTCTCGCCTTCTTGCAAGGCGCGGCACTTGGACAGATGCACGCGCAGCATGTGTCGGAGGCCGCTTGTGACGAGCCGACGCTGCGTTGCGCGACCAAGACGACGCCTGCATTCGGTCCGGATGGAACGCTGTGGCTCGCCTGGATGGCGGGCGGGCAGGTTTCAGTTGCGAGTTCGCAGGATGCAGGGCGGAGTTTTTCGCCTCCCACCCAAGTCACGACAAAGCGGCTCAACCTTGATTGGGGGCCGGATGCCCGGCCGAAGATCGTGGTCGATCGAAATGGGGGCATCGCGCTGGCGTTCTCGATCTTCAGGGATGAAGCTTTCAACGGCCAGGTGCTCTACACCCGCTCGTCCGACGGCGGAAAGCACTTTGCGGAGCTGAAGCCCATCACCGCAAACAACGAGAGCCAGCGTTTTGAGGCGCTCGCGCTCGATCAGGATGGAACGGTGTTTGCGGCCTGGCTCGATAAGCGCAATCGTGTTCCTGCAAAGGAGGCGGGGCGAAAATACGAGGGGGCAGGGTTGTTCTTTGCTTCGTCGCGCGATGGGGGCACCACTTTCGGGGATGCTGGTCTCGCGCGTGACAACACCTGCGAATGTTGCCGATTGGGGCTGACATTCGCAGCGGCAGGCCGGCCGGCCGTGATCTTCAGAAACATCTTCGAGGGCGGCGTGCGCGATCACGCAGTCATGACCTTTGCCGACATCTCGACACCAGGCGAGATCCATCGCGTCAGCAACGACGACTGGCAGATCAACGCCTGTCCGCATCACGGGCCGAGCCTCACGGTTGCGCCGAACGGGACCTATCACGTTGCCTGGTACACGAACGGAAAGGTGCGGAAAGGACTGTTCTACGCCCACTCGCGCGACGAAGGCCGCACCTTTTCCACGCCGATGGCGCTGGGGCAGCCGGGGCGCAACCCGACGCGCCCGTTCTTGCTCGCAGGCCCGGCGGGAACCCTGATGGTCTGGAAAGAGTTCGATGGTGAGAAGACCTCGGTCCAGATGACGATCTCCCGCGACGATGGCGAGACGTGGTCGCTGCCGAAGACGATATCGAGCACGACCGATACATCCGATCATCCCTTGCTCGTTTCCAATGGCCGACAGACCTACCTGTCATGGATGACGAAGGCGGACGGCTATCGTTTCACGGCAATCGAGGACCAACCATGAAACGTCGGTTTGTGGGCCTTCTGGGCCTCGGTATCTTAATCGCATCAGCGTCAGCGCTAGGAGCGGCGCCAGCCCTTAAGCCCTTCGAGCGCGGCACGTGGCAAAGCGTGCTGAGGGGGCATGCGGGTCGCCCGACGCTCGTGCATTTTTGGGGCGTAACCTGCGGGCCCTGCAAGGTCGAGCTGCCGCTGCTCGGGCAATTTGCGAAGGATCATCCCGGGATCGACGTCGTCACGATCAGCGCGGATCTCGTGCCGAACCTACCGGCGGCGACGCAATCGATGCTCGATAAAGCGGGGCTGTCGACGACCGAAAACTTCATCTTCAACGACGGTTTTGTCGAGCGTTTGAGGTTCGAGATCGACCCCGGCTGGCAGGGCGACATTCCCCGGACAATGCTCATATCGCGCGATGGAGTCATCACGACGATTGAAGGCTCGGCCGAGCTAGCCGACTTCGAAAAATGGTCTGCGCAACAACTCACCAACCACTGAAAGTCAATCTGCAAACGGGAAGACCGATATGAAGACGATGTTGAAAGATGTGTTGATCGCAGCGTTCGCTCTCGCGCTCTGCACGGCACCAGCGGCGGCCGACGACGTCAAGGCCGGCGATCTCGTCATCTCGCAGGCGTGGAGCCGGGCGACACCGGGCGGCGCCAAGGTCGCCGGCGGCTATCTGACCATCGAGAACAAGGGCACAGTGGCCGACAAGCTGGTCGGCGTTTCCGCCGACATCGCGGGGAAGGCCGAGGTTCACGAGATGGCGATGGAGAACGGCGTGATGAAGATGCGCCTGCTCGACAAGGGTCTCGTGATCGATCCCGGAAAGACAGTGAAGTTCGCCCCCGGCGGCTACCACCTGATGCTGCAAGAGCTGAAGGGCCCCTTCAAGCAGGGCGACAAGGTGCCGGTGACGCTTCAGTTCGAGAAGGCGGGCAAGGTCGCCGTCTCCCTCGATGTCCAGGGCGTCGGCGCGCAGGCGCCCGGCGACAGTGGGCACATGATGAAGAAAATGCCTGATCATTCGGGAATGAAGATGTGATGAAACAGATCAACCCTTCCATGACAATGCATCGAATCCTTGCGAGTCTGATCGCCGCGCTCGCAGCGTCGCCCGCGGCGGCGCATATCACGCTAGAGACCAAACAGGCGGCGGTCGGCTCCTACTACAAGGCCGTCTTCGCCGTGCCGCACGGTTGCAAGGGCTCGCCCACGGTGAAGATCCGGGTGCAGATTCCGGAAGGCGTGATCGCTGTGAAGCCGATGCCGAAGGCGGGCTGGACCGTCGATATCTTCGAGGGCAAATACGCGAACGAGTACGACTATCACGGCAACAAGCTTTCCTCCGGCGTCAAGGAGGTGGCCTGGTCCGGCGGCAAGCTGCCGGACCACAATTACGATGAGTTCGTCGTCAGCAGCTTCCTCACCACGAGCCTGAAGCCGAACACGACGCTGTATTTCCCTGTCGTCCAGGAATGCGAGACGGGCGTCAGCCGCTGGATCGAGATCCCCGCGGAGGGGGCGAAGCATTCGCACGAGGGCAGTTCTCCGGCGCCTGGCCTGCAACTCCTGCCAAAGCCCTGATGCGCCTGCTCGCCGCGTTCGCGACGCTGCTCCTCTTTGTCGGTTTCGCGACCGGCGCCTCGGGGCACGCGGCGCTGGTCGCGGTCGAGCCGGCGAGCGGCAGCATGCTCGCGAGCGCGCCGAAGGCCGTGGAGCTGCACTTCAACGAGGCGGTCACGCCGGGCGCCATCCAATTGATCGACGGGGCGGGCAGGGCGCGGGATGATGTGCGCGTCGACGCATCGGGCGAGACCATCTCGGTCGCGATGCCGGCGGACCTGCCGCAGGGCACGGCCGTCGTCAGCTATCGCGTGATCTCGCAGGATGGCCATCCCGTCGCGGGATCGGTGATCTTCTCGATCGGCATGCCGACGGGGACGCAACCTCTCGCAACCACCGATGCCGGATTGAACGTACTGATCTGGCTGGCGCGGGTCGGTCTCTACCTTGGCCTCTTCGTCGGCGTCGGCGGCGTGTTCTTTGCGCGCTGGGTTGCGTGGTCGATGACCGGCATAACCGTGCCGTGCGTGGCGCTCGCTATCGGCGTCCCGAGCGCGGTGGTGTCCCTTGGTGTGTTGGGGCTGGATCTCCTCGGGCTACCGCTATCGGGTCTCGCGACGATAGCTCCCTGGAAAGTTGCATCCGGGACGAGCGCGGGCCCAGCCTTGCTCGTGGCCATCGTCGCGATGCTGTTCGCGTTGCTGGCGCTAGGCAACGCGTGGTGCGCGCGCGCTCTGGCGATCATTGCCTTCGTCGGAGTCGGCTTGTCGCTGGCCATGACCGGGCACGCCGCTACGGCATCGCCTGAACTATTGACCCGGCCGGCAATCTTTCTCCATGGTCTCGGTGTCGCGTTCTGGATTGGTGCCCTCGCGCCGCTGGGCGCCCTGTTGTCGAAGCGGGCTGCCGCGGCATTGCCTGTCGTGAACCGCTTTTCTCGCATCGCCGCGCCGATCGTTGGCGTTCTCGCATTGACCGGCCTCGCGCTCGCCTTCGTCCAGCTTGAAAAGCCGTCCGCATTGGTCGAGACCCGCTACGGACTGATCCTCTCGATCAAGCTTGCGCTGGTCCTCATGCTGCTGGCGCTTGCCGCGCTCAACCGCTTTCGCCTGACCCCGGCGCTGGCGGGGGATCACAAGACCGCGCAGAGCCTGAAGCGCTCGATTGTGCTCGAATGCGTCATCGCGCTCGGCATCTTCGGCGTCATGGCCGGCTGGCGCTTCACGCCGCCGCCGCGAACCATCGTTCCGGAGACGCCGCTGGCGATCCACATCCACACCGACCGGGCAATGTTCCAGGTCCTGGTCTCGCCGGGTAAGGTGGGTATCGACGATTTCGTGCTGCAGCTCATGACCGGCGAGGGGGCGGTGCTCGAGGCCAAGGAGGTGACGCTGACGCTGAGCCTGCCCGAACGCGGCATTGAGCCGATGGAGCGGAACGCCTTGCTGGGGCCGGACAGCTATTGGCACGTGCGCAAGGTCGAGCTGCCCTTTGCCGGCCGCTGGCATGTGCGGATCGACGCTCTGGTGAGCGATTTCGAGAAGATCACGCTGGAGGACGAGCTCGAGGTGTCGGCGCCCTGAACCCGGCTCTTCGGCACCTCGCGTCGAACCTGAAGTCGACGGAAAAATGACAGGAATTCCGCTGTGTTAGCGGCTTTTCCTCGTTCCCGGTCTTGTGTTTTGGCTCCCAATCCGGTTTCACTGCAGGCCATCACTGATTCCTCGAGTATTGCCATGCGGTTGTCGCGGTTCTTTCTGCCCATCCTGAAGGAAAATCCGAAAGAGGCGGAGATCGTCTCGCATCGGCTGATGCTGCGTGCCGGCATGATCCGGCAGGAGGCCGCCGGCATCTATGCCTGGCTGCCGCTCGGCTTCCGCGTCCTGAAGAAGATCGAGCAGATCGTGCGCGAGGAGCAGGACCGCTCCGGCGCGCTGGAACTGTTGATGCCGACGCTGCAGCTTGCCGACCTCTGGCGCGAGAGCGGCCGCTACGATGCCTATGGTCCCGAGATGCTGCGCATCGCCGACCGGCACAAGCGCGAGCTGCTGTACGGGCCGACGAACGAGGAAATGATCACCGAGATCTTCCGCGCCTATGTGAAGTCCTACAAGAGCCTGCCGCTGAATCTCTATCATATTCAATGGAAATTCCGCGACGAGCAGCGCCCGCG
Source organism: Bradyrhizobium sp. WSM4873 (assembly GCF_055811355.1). NCBI lineage: Bacteria > Pseudomonadati > Pseudomonadota > Alphaproteobacteria > Hyphomicrobiales > Nitrobacteraceae > Bradyrhizobium > Bradyrhizobium sp. WSM4873. Next base: position 276,317 of record NZ_JBVVPS010000003.1, read on the forward strand.
CTTCGGCGTGATGCGCGGCCGCGAGTTCCTGATGAAGGACGCCTATTCGTTCGACCTCAACGAGGCCGCGGCACGCGTCGCCTACAACAAGATGTTCGTGGCGTATTTGCGCACCTTCGCGCGGATGGGGCTGAAGGCGATCCCGATGCGCGCCGAGACCGGCCCGATCGGCGGCGATCTCAGCCACGAGTTCATCGTGCTCGCCGAGACCGGCGAATCCGGCGTTTTCATCAATCGCGACGTGCTGGACCTGCCGGTGCCGGGCGAGGACGTCGACTATGAGAGCGACTTGACGCCGATCATCAAGCAATGGACTTCGGTCTATGCGGCGACGGAAGACGTTCACGACGCCGCGCGCTTCGAGCAGGAAGTGCCCGCCGACAAGCGGGTGAACACCCGCGGTATCGAGGTCGGGCAGATCTTCTATTTCGGCACGAAATATTCCGACGCGATGAAGGCGCTGGTCGCGGGACCCGACGGTGTCGACGTGCCGATCCACGGCGGCTCCTACGGCGTCGGCGTCTCGCGCCTGCTCGGCGCCATCATCGAGGCCTGCCATGACGATGCCGGCATCAAATGGCCGGAGGCCGTTGCCCCGTTCCGCGTGTCGATTCTCAACCTCAAGCAGGGCGATGCCGCGGTCGATGCGGCCTGCGAGAAGCTCTATGCGGAGCTGTCCGCCAAGGGCGTCGACGTGCTCTACGACGACACCGACCAGCGCGCCGGAGCCAAATTCGCCGCCGCCGACCTGATCGGGATCCCCTGGCAGATCATGATCGGGCCGAAAGGGCTCGCCGACGGCAAGGTCGAGCTCAAGCGGCGAAGTGACGGCGCCCGCGAGACCATGTCGCCTGCGGACGCGGTCGCAAGACTTGTGGGCTGATAAGGCTGGTCGGCTGAATATTGTTCATCGCCCGAGATCGCGGCCGCCAATCCGGCCACATTTGACCCCGAATCATGGGACTATCAAGCGATGGATGAACCCATGACCGAAACCGTTCAAACCGCGCCTTTTGCGCCATTCGAGTGGATGCTGTCGGCGCGTTACTTACGCGCGCGCCGCAAGGAGGGATTCATCTCGGTCATTGCCGGGTTCTCCTTCCTCGGGATCATGCTGGGCGTGGCGACGCTGATCATCGTCATGGCCGTCATGAACGGCTTCCGCAAGGAGCTGCTCGACAAGATCCTCGGGCTCAACGGCCACATCCTGGTGCAGCCGCTGGAATCGCCGCTGACCGACTGGAAGGACGTCGCCGACCGCCTCAGCCAGGTCCAGGGCATCCGGCTCGCAGCGCCCGTGGTGGACGGTCAGGCGCTGGCGTCATCGCCGTGGAACGCCTCCGGCGTCCTGGTGCGCGGCATCCGCTCCGACGACCTCAACAACCTCACCTCGATCGCCAAGAACATCAAGCAGGGCTCGCTCGAGGGTTTTGACGACGGGCAGGGGGTCGCGATCGGCCGGCGCCTCGCTGACCAGCTGTCGCTGCACGCCGGCGACAGCATCACGCTGGTGGCGCCGAAGGGCGCGGTCACGCCGATGGGCACGACACCGCGCATCAAGCCGTACAAGATCGCAGCGGTGTTCGAGATCGGCATGTCGGAGTATGATCTCGGCTTCGTGTTCATGCCGCTCGCGGAGGCGCAGGCCTATTTCAACCGCAGCAACGACGTCACCTCGATCGAGGTCTTCACCACCAATCCGGATCAGATCGTCGCGTTCCGTCAGGCCGTGACGGAGGCGGCGGGGCGGCCGGTGTTCCTGGTCGATTGGCGTCAGCGCAACTCGACCTTCTTCAACGCGCTGCAGGTCGAGCGCAACGTGATGTTCCTGATCCTCACCATGATCGTGCTTGTCGCGGCGCTCAACATCGTGTCCGGCCTGATCATGCTGGTGAAGGACAAGGGCAGCGACATCGCGATCCTGCGCACGATGGGGGCCTCGCAAGGCTCGATCATGCGCATCTTCCTGATCACGGGCGCCTCGATCGGCGTGGTGGGTACGATGGTCGGCTTCATCGTCGGGCTGGTGATCTGCCTCAACATCGAGTCGATCCGGCAATTCCTGTCCTGGCTGACCAGCACCGAACTGTTTTCGCCAGAGCTGTATTTCCTGTCGAAGCTGCCCGCCGAGATCGACATCGGCGAAACCTCGGCCGTCGTCATCATGGCGCTGACGCTGTCGTTCCTGGCGACGCTGTATCCGTCCTGGCGCGCCGCGCGCCTCGATCCCGTCGAAGCGCTGCGGTACGAGTGAGGGGCTGATGGAGAGCCAGGGGGCGGAAGATGTACCGGTCATTTATCTCCACGAGATAAAGCGACAGTACTTGCAGGGTGAGGTGCCGCTGACGATCCTCGACGGCGCCAAGCTCGCGCTGTGGGCAGGCCAGTCCGTCGCGCTGGTGGCGCCGTCCGGCTCGGGCAAGTCGACGCTGCTGCATATCGCGGGACTGTTGGAAGCGCCCGATTCCGGCGAGGTCTACGTCAATGGCGCGCCGACCTCGCAACTGCCCGACATCGAGCGCACCCAGCTTCGCCGCACCGATATCGGCTTCGTCTACCAGTCGCACCGGCTGCTGCCGGAGTTCTCGGCGCTGGAGAACGTGATGATGCCGCAGATGATCCGCGGCCTCAAGAAATCAGAGAGCGTCAAGCGCGCCAAGGAGATCCTTGGCTATCTCGGCCTCGGCGAGCGCATCACGCACCGTCCGTCCGAGCTGTCGGGCGGCGAGCAGCAGCGCGTTGCAATCGCGCGCGCGGTGGCCAATGCTCCGCGGGTGCTGTTTGCGGACGAGCCGACCGGCAATCTCGATCCGCACACCGCGGACCACGTCTTCCAGGCGCTGATGCAGCTCGTCAAGGCGACCAAGGTCTCCATGCTGATCGCGACCCACAACATGGAGCTCGCCGGCCGCATGGACCGTCGCGTGTCGCTGTCGAACGGCCAGGTGGTCGAGCTCGAGTAAGAAACGCGAAAACAACCCCATGCACAGTAGCCAAGTGCTTGGCCGGACTGACGAAAAAAATGGCGCCCCCCGGAGCCCTCAAGGCCGGATCACCGTCAATTTGAACGGTCCGCCATTGGCGGCGGCATGGTCCACCGCCTCGTTGGTGTGGTCGAGATCGAAGGCGGTGGCCTCGTACTCCTCCAGCCTCAGCAGTCCCGCGCGCACCAGCGCGATCAGGCGGCCTGCCGCATCCGGCGGGTACATCCAGACGCCGTGGATGCTGATGCAGTTGCGCATGATCCAGGGGTAGGGCAGTTCGAGCCCCGCGCCGCCGGCCATGCCGACGCCGCCCATCAGCACGACACGGCCGTAAGGACGCACCGTCATGATCGCCGCGCGCACCACATTCGTGCTCACCGAGGGCGGCATGATGTCGAGCACGCAGTCGATGGGCCCTCGCGCCGCGCGCTTCATGCTCTCGCGGTCGTCGTCCTCGTTGCCGGAGAGCCTGACCGGCTTGACGCGATCGCCGAAGCGGCGGACGAGGTCGGCCAAGATCTTGTCGTTGCGGCCGGGCGCGACTACGCAGGCGGCGCCCATCGCGAGCGCGACCGAGACGGCTGCGCTGCCGAAATTGCCGGTGGCTCCGCTCACCAGCACGGTCTCGCCGGGCTGAAGGTTGGCGGCGAGGAAACCGCCATAGGGCACCAGCAGCGTCCCCAGCGCGCACCATCGCGTGGCTTCGTCGGACGTGATTTGGCCTAGGGGCTTTACGTTCTCCGTCGGCACTCGCATCTGCTCGGCAAACGAGCCGTGGCGAAAATGCTGTTGCAGGCGCATCGCGCCGGCACCGGGGGCGGTGAGTCCTTGCAGGGCAATGTCGGGCGCTACGGAGTCGTCGCGCGAGCGCACCGTCGGATCGCAGAACACCCAATCGCCAACGCTGAGCTTCGTCGCGTCCGGGCCGATGGCGCGGACCCGGCCAATGCCGCCAGGCCCGGGGATGATCGGCAGCTGGAGCGCATAGTTGCGCACCCCGCTGAAGACCTCGTTCATGTAGGACAGCACCCGCGTTGCGATGACGTCCACGATGACCTCGCCCGTGCCGAGCACTGGTTCGGGTGCATTCTCGATGACGAGCGGAGATCCCAGGGATTTGAGTACGGCGGCTTTCATGGTGGTCACCTCATATTCGGGTGATGCCCATATGCACCGCCTTCCCAGGCCCAGGAAGGCCTGGTATTATCCTAGTATTCCGCGGGCCCTCCATCGAGGCACGTCACCATGGCCGATCCACGCCGCGTCGAATTCGGCGACTTTCTCAGGTCTCGCCGCGAAAAGCTGTCGCCGAAGACGGTCGGGCTTCCTGCCGGCCGACGGCGCCGCACCGCGGGCCTGCGCCGCGAGGAGGTCGCGCAGCTCGCCGGCATCGGTGTCGACTGGTACATCCGGCTCGAGCAGGGCCGCACCGTCAGCCCCTCGGTCACCACGGTCGACGCGCTGGCGCGCGCGCTCCGCCTCAGCAAGACCGAGCACGCCCATCTCAAGGCGCTGGCGCGCGACGGCGACAGGCGCGCGTTCACGCGCGAGATCGTGCCGCCGCCGGTTCGGCGGATGATCGAGAGCCTGGCGCAGCCGGCCTACATCACGGGGCGGCGCTGGGACGTGCTGGCCTGGAACGCGGCGGCCGAGGAGATCTTCGGGTTTGGACAGTTGCCCGAGCAGGACCGCAACACGCTGCTGCTGGTGATGACGAACAAGCAGACGCGAAAATTCTACGGTGCCGGCTGGGCTGATGTCGCCAAAAGCATGGTGGCGATGTTTCGCGCCACTCACGACGTCTGGGCCGGCGATCCCGCCTTTGCGGAATTGCTGACGCGGCTGCGTGAGGGCAGTCCGGAATTCGTCAAATGGTGGGAAGCACACGAGATCCGCAGCACCGCCGCGGGCCTCAAGATCATGAACCATCCGACCAAGGGCGTGCTCCGGTTCGAGCACACCAGCTTTCAGGCCAATGACGATCCGGCGCTGAAGCTCGTGATCTACACGCCGGTGTAAGGGAGTTGACGATGAGCTGAGTACCAACAAGGCTGCTCATCGCGCCCCTTGCGACGGCGTTGCCGAAGGCGTTGTCCCGCCGCTCGGGACAGGATTGGCTGTCACCGGCCAGGCAGTCGATTGCCAAGGGACTGCCGGCCAGGAGCCTTTCGGAGCCGATGCTACTGACGCGCACGAGGCGACAAGTTGCGTCCACAGCGACGTCAGGCCCGTCAAGTCGATGTTGAACTGCGAGATATCCGCCTCGTCATCGGGCATCAGCGTGGTTTCGCGGACATGCAGCGAGCGGGACGCCAGTATCACCCTGACCATGTCAGGATCGATGCTGCCGCGCCACACTTCGTATTTTCCGGCCCGCAGCGGAGATCCCCCGGCCGTCTTGTCCGGCTCGGCGTCCGCCGTCACCAGGATGGTGCTCTTGCCGGCAGCCGTCTCGTCGACTTCGCTGGCGAATGTCAGCGGAACGCGCTTCCCGCTTTCGCAGGACAGGCGCCATTCCATCGTCCGGAACGAAGCGCCGTTCTCCTTCTTCAGTATCGCGAACTTCCGGACGAAGGGGCGCGCCTCCTTTTCCAGTTTCCACGCTGTCTCGGCAAGCGACGCGTGTCGATGCCGAAACGATAGAGCTCGTCGCGCGTCAGCATGTGCAGGTTTTCGAACTTCACAGTCCGGATCAGATCGTCAAGCTCGCGGCTGATCCCCATCGCCGCGATGAACTCAGCGCGATCGCGATCGGCCCTGGCGATCCGGCGCTGCCTGTATTCCGCGACGGCCGCCGGAGGCGGATGCCCGTGAAAGGCAAGGACCAGCCTGGAATTATGGACCGCCAGCGCGGCGTCGGGGGCGACCTCGCGCGATGTCGCTCCGAGAAACAGGTAGCCGCAGGCCGAGTTGCACATCGCATGGTAAGTGGTGAGTTCGGCTTCCACCTCACCGCCGGCGTTTTTGATTTTCAGGCACGCGGCGTCCAGCTGCGTGCCCGCGGCGCACGCCGTCGCGATGGTTCGGCCGACCCGGGCGATCGCCTTGCGGCTGCGCAACAGCCGCCCGATGACATAGGACTGCTCCACGTTTCCGCCGGGCGAATAGAGGTAGATCGGACGCTGCGTGTCCTTGACGCCGGCGAGGAAGCGGCGAATGCGCGGCGCAGCGTCCTGGTCGATATCGCCCTCGATGGCGATCCAGCGGTCGCAGCCCGGCCCGCACGCGTCAGGTGACCCCTTGGCAAGATAGATCGTCAGCCTGGACGCAAATCCAGCCTTCTCGGCCGGCGTCCCTTCGGCATGCAATGCGCCGGGAAGCAACAGCGAGGCCAGGACAAGCAGACTACGGGCGAGCATGAAACGACGGGGACCACGCGGTGAAAAGCAGAGATGGATGCTACACGACGATCCGCACTGCCACAACTTGAAGTGGCGCGTCCGCGCGGCTCTGTCCACGGGGCCTGGATTGGCAATCGGGCGGCCACGTGGAAGCAGGCAGAACGGCAATCTGCCAGGGACAGTGATGACGGGAACCTAAATGCCATCATGCGGTTATCGCGCAGACAATCTGCGCGACCCGTCTGCATCACTCGAAGTTCAGGCGGGCTAACTGAAGCGAACAGCAGCGGGACGATCAGGCAGCTAGCTCATCGTGGAGCTAGGGAAGTGGCAGGGGAAGACCAATGACGACAGCGACCGGGGTCCGCTCGGCCGATCGCAATTCCGTCTTAGCCACACTCGGCGATTACATCCGAGAGATCAGCAATCCCGACGATCTCGCCTATGCTGCGGCGGAACTGCTCGGCCGTAGCCTCAACGTCAGCCGGGCGGGCTACGGCACGGTCGACACCTCAGCCGAGACCATCACCATTGTCCGCGACTGGAACGCACCGGGCATCCTGAGCCTCGCAGGCGTCCTGCGCTTCCGCGACTATGGCAGCTACATCGAAGATCTCAAGCGGGGCGAGACCGTCATCTGTGCCGATGCGGAAAAAGACCCTCGCGTCGGCGATCGTGCCGAAGCTCTCGAGGCGATCTCGGCGCGCGCGCTGGTCAACATGCCGATCTCGGAGCCCGATGGGGTCGTGGCGCTGCTGTATTTGAACAATGTCGGGCCGCGCGAATGGAGCCCTGAAGAGCTGGAGCTTATTCGCGACGTTGCCGAGCGCACGCGCACGGCGGTCGAGCGCCGCCGTGCGGAGACGGCCGTGCGGGAGAACGAAGCCCGGCTGGTTTTCCTGGACGCACTCAACAAGGAGACGGCCAGGACTCGCGATGCCGACGGCGTGATGGCGGTCACGACCAAAATGGTCGGCGAGCATCTCGGCGTCTCGAACTGCGCCTATGCCGACATGGACCCGGACCAGGACGGCTTCACGATACGCGGCGATTGGGCCGCGCCCGGCGCAATGCATATCCTCGGTCACTACAGTCTGGCCGACTTTGGCAAGAAGGCGGTGCGAGAGTTGGGCGCGGGCAGGCCGCTCATCATCAATGACAATTTGAGGGAGATTGCGCCGGACGAAGCCGCCACTTTCCAGAACATCGGGATCGGTTCGACGATCTGTATGCCCTTGGTGAAGGAAGGACGACTGACAGCCCTGATGGCGATTCATCACCGCGGCCCGCACCGGTGGACGCCGCGCGAACTCGCCTTGCTCACCGAAGTGACCGAGCGATCGTGGGCCCACATCGAGCGCGTCCGATCGGAACAGGCGGCGCGGGAGGCCGCCGAACGACTGACGCTTGCAAACAAGGCGGCCGGTATCGGCACCTGGGACTACGACCCGGTCAACAACGTCCTTCGATGGGATAGCCGCTGCAGGGAGGTGTTCGGTCTACGGCCGGACGCCGAAGTCAGCTATGAAGGGTCGTTCCTGAAGGGCCTTCATCCCGAGGACAGGCAGCGCGCCCACGAGGCCGTCTCCGCAGCCCTGACGCCGCACGCGCCGACGACCTACAATATGGAATACCGAACCATCGGCATCGAGGATGGGGTCGAACGCTGGATCGCCGCGACGGGTCAAGCCATCTTTGCCAATGGCCAGGCTGTTCGGTTCATCGGAACGGTTCTGGACATCACCGCGCAAAAGAAAACCGAGCGTCATCTTAGACTGCTGAATGATACCGGGGCTTCGGTCTCTCGCGAACGCGATCTCGAGAAGATCGTCCAGATCGTAACGGATGCCGGCGTCGAGCTGACTGGCGCTCAGTTCGGGGCCTTCTTCTACAATGTCGTTGCGCCGGATGGCGGCAGCTACATGCTGTATTCGCTGTCCGGTGTGCCGCGGTCGGCTTTCGAGAACTTTCCGATGCCCCGCAACACCGCCGTGTTCGAGCCGACGTTCAAGGGCACGGGTGTGATGAGGTCCGATGACATCCTGCAGGACCCGCGCTACGGCAAGAACGCGCCGCGGAAAGGCATGCCCGCGGGGCATCTTCCGGTCCGATCCTACCTGGCGGTCCCCGTGATCTCGCGAACCGGCGAAGTCCTCGGCGGACTTTTCTTCGGTCACGCCGAGACGGGCAAATTCCAGGCCGAGCATGAGGCCGCATTGCTTGGTATTGCGGGCCATGCCGCAACCGCTATAGACAACGCCCAGCTCTTGACCCGGCTGGAGGCGCTCAATGCCGGATTGGAGCAACGTGTTGCCGACGAAATTGCCGAGCGCATGAAAGCCGAAGAGCAGCTGCGGCAATCCCAGAAGATGGAAGCCGTCGGGCAATTGACCGGCGGCATTGCCCACGACTTCAACAATATGCTGGCCGTTATTCTCGGCAGCCTGAACCTTGCCAAGCGGCGGCTCGGCAGGGGAGAGGTCAGCATAGACCGCTTCATCGAGGGCGCCATCGACGGCGCAAATCGCGCAGCCACGTTGACGCAGAGGCTCCTCGCGTTCTCGCGCCAACAGCCGCTCGCGCCTGAAATCGTGGACATCAACAAGATGGTCGGCGGGATGAGCGAGCTGCTCGAGCGCTCGCTTGGCGAGCTGATCCGCCTCGAGACGGTGCTGGCGGCTGGCCTCTGGCGGGTCAAGGCGGACCCGGCCCAGCTCGAAAGCGCCATGATCAATCTCGCGGTCAACGCGCGCGATGCCATGCCAAAGGGGGGCAGGCTGACGATAGAAACCAGCAACGCCTCGATCGATCGAAAATATGCTCGCGAGTATGCGCTCGCACCTGGGCAGTACGTTCTCGTCGTCGTGACGGACAACGGCACCGGAATTCCGGCCGATGTGCTCGGCAAGGTGTTCGATCCGTTTTTCACGACCAAGGTCGTGGGCAAGGGGACCGGCCTCGGCCTCAGTCAGGTCTACGGTTTCGTGCGGCAGTCGGGCGGCCATGTCAAAATCGACTCGGAAGTCGATGTTGGCACGACCGTGAAGATCTACCTTCCACGCTTCGCCGGCGAGGAGGCGGGCGAAGATCTGTCGCTGGAAGCGATACCTGCCGGTGCAAGCCATCAGAACGAAACCATTCTCGTCGTGGAAGACGATGAGCGCGTCCGCAGCATGTCGTCCGAAAGCCTGCGCGAACTCGGCTACACCGTCATCGAGGCAGCCAGCGCCAAAGACGCGATCAGGACGATCGAGAATGGCTTCGTTCCAGATCTGCTGTTCACGGATGTCGTCATGCCCGATATGACCGGCGCCGAGCTTGCGGCCGAGCTGTCGAGACGATACCCGGGGCTGAAGGTGCTGTTCACCACCGGCTACACACGCAATGCAATCGTTCACGATGGCGTGCTCGATGCCGGCAAGCATCTGCTTCCGAAGCCCTTCGCTATCGAAGACCTGGCTGCCAAGGTCCGCATCTTGCTCGACGAGATCTGAACGCGCTTTGCAAACGATCTCTCCCGTTTGCAAGCCGCCTCCACAAGGGCTATGTCCCGGCTTTCGGAAGAGCACGACATGACAATCTCGGACGACAACGACCTCGCGCGCCTGAAAGAAATCGGGCGCATCGTCGCCAATATCCTGGAGGCAATGGGAAAGGCGCTCGAGCCGGGCATGACCACCTCCGAGCTCGACCGGATTGGCCGAACGCTGCTGGAGGCTGCCGGCGCACGTTCGGCTCCGGAGCTGGCCTACGACTTCCCCGGGGCGACCTGCATCAGCGTGAACGAGGAGATCGCTCATGGCATCCCGGGCGATCGGCGGATCGCGCGTGGGGACCTCGTGAACATCGACGTGTCAGCCGAGAAGAACGGCTTCTTTGCGGATACGGGAGCCTCATTCGCCGTTCCACCCGCAACCCGCGCGGTCGAACGTCTTTGCAGGGATGGCCGGCGCGCGATGTGGACGGGCCTGCAGCAGGTTGGAGCCGGCAAGCCGATCGCCGGTATCGGCCAAGCCATCGGGACCTTTGCGCGGAAGAACGGTTACAGCCTGGTCAGGAACCTTGCCAGTCACGGCGTCGGCCTGTCGCTCCACGAGGAGCCGACGGAGATCGCAACATGGCCGGACCGCTCCGAACGCCGCGTCATGAGCGAAGGCCTGGTGTTCACCGTCGAGCCGTTCCTGTCCCTTGGCGCCGAATGGGCACAGGATGGCGATGATCCGTGGACGCTCTACAGCAGCCCCGAGGCGCCGACCGTTCAATACGAGCACACCGTGATCGCAACCCGAAGCGGACCGTTGATCGTTACGATGGCTGGTTAAGAGGCGTCCTCAAGCCACCGGATCTCGGGCAGCATCCGAATGGCTTCGACTTCGATTATCCCGCGCCAGCGGCGGTGCTTAGTCTCGCCGACCAGATTGCCGAGCGTGGCGCCGGAAGCTCAACGCGAGGCGGGCCGCATATCAGCGTCCCGATCTAATTGACGCGCCGCGAGCGGCGAGGGGGCTTCTTCTGCGCAAAATACGGGTTCGCCTCGCACGCCGCCGACCGACCGACGGCTAAAAATCTGCACTGCTCGAGCGAGGTGTAGCGGCAATCGAAATAGCCGACGGGACCGTAGATATGCATGCAGACCGGATAGCTCGGATCGTAGGTCTGCGCGTGCGCAGGCGCGCCCGCGAGGAGCAGGCCAGTTGCAAGGAGCGCGAGGCGCATCTCAGCGCGGCACGTAGTAGCCGGGTGAATAACCCGGCACCTGCGCGCGCGGCCGGTTCTGATACGCATAGGGATCGTCGCTCTGGCCCGCGAAATACGGGTTCGCGATGCAGGTGAGGGCGCGGCCTGACGAACTCGCTTGGCACTGCGCGTAAGTGTCGAACGTGCAATTGCTCAGCCCCGGCCATTCATCGCCGGTGAGACAAAAGGCATGGTGAGTGCCGAACGCGCGCGCCGGCGTGCTTGCGTCGAGCGTTAGCGCAAATGTGGCGAGTGCGAGCGAAAATGTGGCGACAATGGGGAGAGCAGTTCGTCTGCGCATTCAATTCTCCAATCACGCGAAGGTGCGCGCGACGTTGTCACGCGCTCGCGCTGCAGATGTCGTGTAGCCGACGATGGAACTCATGAAAACACTTGTTTCAAAGGGTTTCCCGCGCGCGCTGGTAAATCTTCATTAATGAAGCGCGATCCTTTGGCGCGGACTGTGGCGTCGAGGTTACAGCAATTCCGTCGAGCGCTGTTTATGACGACGCCACGGCCCGGGGGCCTAACGACGAAACTGGAACGGGAATCAAATGAACAAGAATCTGTTGCTTGCTGCTGTGAGCCTTGTCGCGCTCGGCGCGGCTGCACCGGCAGTGGCTGCTGACCTCGCTGCGCGGCCTTATACCAAGGCGCCGGCGATGGTTGCCGCGATCTACGACTGGAGCGGCTTCTACATCGGCGTCAACGGCGGCGGCGGTTCCGCCCATTCGACTTGGGATCTCGTCGGCGGTGGCCGCGAGGGTTCGCACGACGCGACCGGCGGCACGGTCGGCGGTCAGATCGGCTACCGCATGCAGTCGGGCCAGTGGGTGTTCGGCATCGAAGGTCAGGGCAACTGGGCTGACTTCTCGGGCGACAACGTCAGCGCGATCCCGGGGTTCGGGACTCGCAACCGCTCGAAGATCGACTCGTTTGGTCTGATCACCGGTCAGATCGGCTACGCCTGGAACAACGTCCTCGTTTACGCCAAGGGCGGTGCGGCTGTCGTCGGCGGCAAGTACGAAGTCTCGACCATTGGCGGTGCGCTGCTCTCGTCGGCCGACCAGACCCGCTGGGGTGGTACGGTCGGTGCAGGCCTCGAGTACGGCTTCGCGCCGAACTGGTCAGTCGGCGTCGAGTACAACCACATCTTCCTGCAGGACAAGGACGTCACCTTCGCGCTGGTGCCCTCGACCGACCGCATCCGTCAGGACGTCGACATGGGCCTCGTCCGCCTGAACTACAAGTTCGGCGGCCCGAGCCTCGGCCGTTACTGAGCAGAAGCCTGATATCGATCGCTCGACTTCGAGCGGTCGGCGAAAGCCCCGGCCATCGGCCGGGGCTTTTTTGTTGTTCAAGTTCAGCAGGTTAACCATTCGCTTTCGAGATGGCGAAGATGGCTTGATCCCGAGAACGAAATGAGAACAATGTTCTTCATACGTTCTCACCATGGAGTAAGCCATGTTCAGGATTTTCGTCGAAGAAGCCGCCGCGCTAGCCTCGATCGCGCTGTTTGTCGGGATGATCGCGATCTGGGCCCAGGTGCTCCCGCAGCTCTAGGCGCGGCCAGGTTGGGGAAAAGCAGGACGACGCGGCCGATCGGCCGTTCCGGCGTGGACTCTGGCACCATGACGCCCCACCATTGTGAGGCGAGTCGGCCGGGCGAGTGCAGGATGCCTCCCGTGCCGGTGACCGCTCCATCTCATCTGCAAGAGGCCGTCACGCGACCATGCCGAGCGCCGGATTTGTCCACCTTCACGTTCACTCGGCCTATTCGCTGCTCAAGGGCTCGATCAAGATCGCCAAGCTCGCGGAGCTTGCCAAGAAAGACCATCAGCCGGCGCTGGCGCTGACCGACACCGATAACATGTTCGGCGCGCTGGAGTTCTCCGACAAGATGGCGGGCTCCGGAATCCAGCCGATCGTCGGCTGCGAAATCGCGATCGAGTTCGGCGACCAGGACCCCACTGCCCGCAACGCGCTTCTGCCCTCGCGCGTGGTGCTGCTGGCCGCGCAGGAGCGCGGCTATCGCAGCCTGATGCGGCTGAACTCGCGCGCGTTCATGGAGACGCCCGACACTCATGCTCCCCACATCAAGTTCGACTGGCTCGAAGGCGAGACCGAAGGCCTGATCGCGCTGACGGGCGGTCCGGACGGGCCGATCTCGCTGGCGCTTGCGGGCGGGTATACCGAGCTCGCGGCGGCGCGCTGCGAGCGTCTGGCCAGCCTGTTCGGGGACCGCCTCTACATCGAATTGCAGCGCCACAACATCGAGAAGGAGCGGCGGGTCGAAAGCAGCCTGATCGACATCGCCTATACCAAGGGCCTGCCGCTGGTCGCCACCAACGAGCCGTATTTCGCCGCGACCGACGATTACGAAGCCCATGACGCGCTGCTCTGCATCGCCGGCGGGCGGCTGATCGCGGAGACCGAGCGCGAGCAGCTTACGCCCGATCACCGCTTCAAGACCCGCGCCGAGATGGCGGTGCTGTTCGCCGACATTCCGGAGGCGCTGGCCTCGACGGTCGAGATCGCCGAGCGCTGCTCGTTCCGGCCGATGACGCGCAAGCCGATCCTGCCGTTCTTCACGGTCGGCGCCGCCGCAAGCTCCGATGCCGCCGCGGTCGAGGCGGCCGAATTGAAGCGGCAGGCGGAGGAGGGGCTCGCCAACCGCTTGCGCGTGCACGGACTGTCGCAAGGCACGACGGAAGAAGATTACAGCGCGCGGCTGGCGTTCGAGCTCGACGTCATCATGCGCATGAAATACGCGGGCTACTTCCTGATCGTCTCCGACTTCATCAAATGGGCTAAGGGCCAGGGCATCCCGGTCGGGCCGGGCCGCGGCTCCGGCGCAGGGTCGCTGGTGGCGTGGGCGCTGACCATCACCGACCTCGACCCGATCAAGTTCGGCCTGCTGTTCGAGCGCTTCCTCAATCCGGAACGCGTCTCGATGCCGGATTTCGACATCGACTTCTGCCAGGACCGCCGCGGCGAGGTGATCAGGTACGTCCAGGAGCGCTACGGTCGCGACCAGGTCGCGCAGATCATCACCTTCGGTACGCTGCAGGCGCGTGGCGTGCTCCGCGACGTCGGCCGCGTGCTGCAGATGCCCTATGGCCAGGTCGACAAGCTCACCAAGCTCGTGCCGCAGAATCCGGCCGCGCCGGTGACGCTTGCGGCTGCGATCGAGAGCGAGCCGAAACTCCAGGCATTCCGCGACGAGGACCCGGTGGTGGCGCGCGCCTTCGACATCGCGCAGCGCCTCGAAGGCCTAACCCGTCACGCCTCGACGCACGCGGCCGGCATCGTGATCGGCGATCGCCCCTTGAGCGAACTCGTACCGATGTATCGCGATCCCAAATCCGACATGCCGGTGACCCAGTTCAACATGAAATGGGTCGAGCCGGCCGGCCTCGTGAAGTTCGACTTCCTCGGCCTGAAGACGCTGACCGTGCTCGACGTCGCGTGCAAACTGCTCAAGCCGCGCGACATCCATGTCGACCTCGCGACGCTGCCGATCGACGATGCCGAAAGCTACCAGATGCTGGCGCGCGGCGAGGTGGTCGGCGTGTTCCAGGTTGAAAGCCAGGGCATGCGGCGCGCGCTGGTCGACATGCGTCCCGACCGTTTCGAGGATATCATCGCGCTGGTCGCGCTCTATCGACCGGGTCCGATGGCGAACATCCCGACCTATTGCGCGCGCAAGCACGGCGACGAGGAGCCGGAATATCTCCACCCCGTGCTGGAGCCGATTCTCAAAGAGACCTTCGGCGTCATCATCTACCAGGAACAGGTGATGCAGATCGCGCAGGTGATGTCGGGCTATTCGCTCGGCGACGCCGACCTGCTGCGCCGCGCCATGGGCAAGAAGATCCGCGCCGAGATGGAGAAGCAGCGCGAGATCTTCGTCGCAGGCGCAGTGAAGAACGGCGTGCCGAAGGGGCAGGCCGACACCATCTTCGAACTGCTGGCGAAATTCGCCGACTACGGCTTCAACAAGAGCCACGCGGCGGCCTATGCGCTGGTATCTTACCACACCGCCTACATGAAGGCGCATTACCCGGTGGAGTTCATCGCGGCGTCGATGACGCTCGATCTCAACAATACCGACAAGCTGTCCGAATTCCGCGCCGAGGCGCAGCGCCTCGGCATCAAGGTCGAGCCGCCCAACGTCAACCGCTCCGGCGCGACTTTCGAGGTCGGCGACAAGACCATCTACTACGCGCTCGCGGCGCTGAAGGGCGTCGGGATCGCGGCCGTCGAGCAGATCATCGCGGAGCGGACCAAGAACGGCCTGTTCACCTCGCTCGCCGACTTTGCCGCGCGGGTGTCGCCGCGCGCGATCAACAAGCGCATCATCGAAAGCCTCGCCGCCGCGGGCGCCTTCGACACGCTGGAGCCCAACAGGGCGCGGGTCTTCGCCGGCGCCGACTCGATTCTCGCCGCGTGCCAGCGGGCGAACGAAGCTGCAACCATCGGCCAGAACGACATGTTCGGCAGCTCGGCCGACGCGCCGACGATCATGCTGCCGCAGATCGAGCCCTGGTTGCCGGCCGAGCGGCTGCGCCGCGAATACGACGCGATCGGCTTCTTCCTGTCGGGACATCCGCTCGACGATTACGCCACCGTGCTGAAGCGGCTGCGGGTGCAGTCCTGGGCCGAGTTCTCGCGCGCGGTGAAGACCGGCGCCACCGCCGGCAAGGTCGCGGCCACCGTGGTGTCGCGCATGGAGCGGCGGACCAAGACCGGCAACAAGATGGGCATCATGGGGCTCTCTGATCCCACGGGTCACTTTGAGGCGGTGCTGTTCTCCGAAGGACTCGCGCAATATCGCGACGTGCTGGAGCCGGGCGCCGCGGTGCTGCTCCAGCTCGGCGCCGAGCTCCAGGGCGAGGACGTCCGCGCGCGCGTGCTGCACGCCGAACCGCTGGACGAGGCCGCGGCCAAGACGCAGAAGGGCCTGCGCATCTTCGTGCGCGACACCAAGCCGCTGGAATCGATCGCCAAGCGTCTCGCCGGCCCCGACATGGCCGCTTCGAACGGCGCCGCGCCGAAGGTCGGCAGTCCGGGCATCGCGCCCCGCTCCAACGGCGACGGCGAGGTCTCGCTGGTCATGATGCTCGACCTCGAGACCGAGGTCGAGATGAAGCTGCCCGGCCGCTTCAAGGTCTCGCCGCAGATCGCCGGCGCCATCAAGGCGGTCGCGGGCGTCGTGGACGTGCAGCAGCTCTAGCAACGCGCACGGTGTTGCAGGCAGTTGCATGTCTTGCGCGGGACATGCTGCGGCCCTGTTGCAACCTGTCGCTGTTTTCGGTTAGCATGCACTCGGGGAAAATCTGGGGGCGTGATGCTATTGCGTGGGCTGATATTGCTCGTGGCTGCGGCACTGCTGTGCGGCTGTGAGACGGCGAGGAGCGGGCTCGGATATTCGGAGACGGTACGAAAGCTGGGTCCGCCGAAAGCCGGGCAGGCCCGCGTCGTCGTGTTTCGCGAGAAAGGTTTCGGCGGCATCGGCGATCCGGACTGGGAATTTTCCCTCGACGGTACGCCGATCAAGGGTCTGAAGACCGGGACATATGTCTATGTCGATCGCCCGGCAGGCCAGCACCAGTTCGTAGCAGAGGAGGCGGCGCTCGGCGTCACGCGCGTGGACTTCTCGGCTCAGTCGGGGCAGACCGTGTTCTTCGTAGCGCGCTTCAGTCAGCGCAAGAGCGCCATGATCGCGAACGCGAGCACGGGGGTGCTGGGCTGGGGTCTCACGCTTGCGATGACGTCCGGCTATAAAAATCAGGGGCCGCTGGATTTCCTGCCCTTGGATGAACCGGCCGCCAGGACGACGATCGCAGAGCTTCGGTTGGCGGAATAGCCCCGCGCGAATTCGGCCCCGCCCGCACCGTCATTTGTGGTGTCGTCACATTGTTGCGGCTATGATCGCAGTAAGGCCGTTCGTCCATCGTGCCGGGAGGGAACGTGACATGTGCGACAAGTGCAATGAATCCCCACATGAGAGGATCGCGCCGTCGCGACGATCCGCGATGTTGTTTGGTGCCTCGGCGCTCGGCCTCGCCCTCACTGGCAGAGCCTTCGCCAAGGAGACCAAGGCGCCGCCCAAGCCGCAGAACGTGCTGTCGCCCGACGCATCATTGAAGCGGCTGACGGAAGGCAATGCGCGCTATGTCGACGGCGTGTCGCGGCGGCACGATTTCAAGCACGAGCGCGAGGCATTGGTCGGCGGACAGAATCCGTTCGCGGCCGTGCTGAGCTGTGCCGATTCGCGCATCGCGCCGGAATATGCCTTCGACACCGGCCGCGGCGATCTGTTCGTTTGCCGCGTCGCCGGAAATTTTGCCGGCACCGAAACCATCGCCAGCATGGAATACGCGGTGGCCGTGTTGAATACGCCGCTGATCCTCGTGCTCGGCCATGACGCTTGCGGCGCGGTCGATGCGACGCTCAAGGCGATCAAGGACAACAAGCCGCCGCCGGGCCATATTCCCTCGCTGGTCGATGCGATCACGCCCGCAGCCAAGGCTGCGATGCAGCAGGGTGGGGACGTCCTCGACAAGGCGATCCGGCAGAACGTCATCGACAACGTCACGAAGCTGAAGTCGGCAACGCCGATCCTCAATGCGGCGGTGGAGCAGGGCAAGCTGAAGGTCGTCGGCGGCATCTATCGGCTCACGACGGGAACGGTCGACCTGATTGCGCAGGGCTGAACCGGCTGACTTCGCCTCGCGCCGGTGCGTCGCCGCGTCACTTACGCGGAGCTGACACCGGAGCGGGGTGGCCATGCCGCCGCCTCAATCCAAGCCTTCGTTATTTGGAAGCCTTTCGTTCAAGTGCCATTCAGCTGGCCGCGCGTCTGATGCGTGGCGGCACCTCAACAACAAAAACGGGCAAGCAAGCCATGCGTGGGACGCTCAGAGCCTTCATTTGCCTTCTCCTGCCGATCGCGGTCCTTGCCGCGGGCGCGCCGGATCCGGCGCGTGCGCAGCAGCAGGAAAAGCGTATCGCGCTCGTGGTCGGCAACGGCGCCTATGCCAAGTCGCCGCTGGCGACGACGGCAAACGATGCCGGCCTGATCGCGCAGACGCTGCAGGCGGCGGGCTTCGACGTCGTCGGCGCCCGCGACCTCGACGGCGACACGCTGCGCAAGAGCTTTCGCGATTTCATCCAGAAGGCGCAGGCCTCAGGCCCGGGCACCGTCGCAATGGTCTATCTCGCCGGCTATGGCGTGCAGCTTGCGGGTGAGAACTACTTCATCCCGGTCGATTCCAACATCACCCGCGACACCGACATTCCGACCGAAGGCCTGCGCATCGGCGACTATCTCCGCCAGCTGGCTTCCGTTCCGCTCAAGGCCAACATCGTCGTGCTCGACGCTGCGCGGGCGCAGCCCTTCGTGGAGGGCGGCCAGCAGATCGCGAGCGGACTTGCGCTGGTCGAGCCCGACGCCAACATGCTGATCGCGTTCAATGCCGCGCCCGGCACGGTGGCGCTCGAGGAGCCCGGACCTTACGGCATCTATGCGCAGTCGCTGGCGGAGATGATCCGCACCGGCGGCCTGCCGCTGCCCGAGGTGTTCGACCGCGTTCGCCTGCGCGTCAACGAGGCCAGCAAGGGCGCGCAAGTGCCCTGGAACGAGCAGAAGATTTCCGCTCAATTCTCGTTCTTCGAGCGCGGGCCCGACGCGCCGCCGCCTGAGGCCGCACCCGACCAGGTCGCCGCGATCCGCAACAAGCCGATCCGCGATCTCGGCGTGCAGGATGCCTATGCCGCCGCGCTCACGCGCGACACGCTGCCGGCCTATGAAGAGTTTCTCACCGCCTATCCCGGCGACCCGCTGTCGAAGCGCGTGATGGCGATCGTCGCGGCGCGCCGTGAGGCCATCACCTGGCGGCGAACCTATCGCACCGACACGCCGGAAGCCTATTGGTCGTATCTGCGTCGCTATTCGCGCGGTCCGCATGCGGCAGATGCGCGCCGGCGCCTGGCGATTCTCACCGCGCCGGCCGAGCCGCCGCCGAGCTTCGCGATGATCGACTACGACGTGCCGCCACCGCCGCCGGAGGAGGTGGTCTATGTCGACCGTCCGGTGCTGTATTTCAGCGATCCGGATTTTGGCTTCGCGCCGCCACCGCCGCCGCCGGTCTACTATCTGCCGCCGCCGCCGCCGGATTTCGTCGTGCTGTCGCCGCCGATGCCGGTGATCGGCCTGTTCGTGCTGCCGCAGCCGATGTTCGTGCCGATTCCTGTGTTCGTCAGGCCGCCGGTCTATGTCGCTCCGCCGCCGAACAATATCATCTATCAGAACATCCATAACAGGACGGTCATCAACACGGTGATCAACCAGCCGCCGGCAGCGCCGGTGGGGGCGGGTGCCGGACCGGGCAATCTCACGCCGGCCATTGCCGGGCGCATCAATCCGGCTGGTCCAGCCATGCCGCAGGCGGCCGTGCAGCGCGCCGCCCTGATCCAGCAGGGCAAGGCGCCGATGCCGCCGAGCGCGACGGTGCAGCCGACGACGAGGCCAGGAACGCCTCCGGCGAGGCCCGCCAATGTCGCACCGACCGGTACGCCACCTGCCACTCCACCTGCCAGTCCACCTGGCATCCCACCGGCCAGGCTGCCCCAAGCCAACACGCTGCCGGTTCCCGGCACTCAAGGCGGCCCACCTGTACCGTCAGCGGGAGCCGGGCCACTGCAAGGCGGCAGACCCGGGCAGCCGACGGCCACTGCACCCGGCGCGCCGCTGCCGACCCATTCCGGGGCGCCTGCGGGGGCGCCGACGACTGCTGCTGGCACCACGCCGAAAGCGCATCCCGGTGCACCGACCGGCGCGCCGACGACTGCGCCCACGGCGACAAACCCGGCCGCCGTGCCCGGCCAACTGCCGAAGGCGCCAGTGGCCCAGGCCCCGCCCGGGACCGGGCCTGGGGAGCATGGCAAGTCCGCGACCCGCGAGCCGGCTGGTTCGCCGGCTGCCCGCATGCCTCCGCCTCCTGGCCTAGCTGGACGACCGGTCACGCCGCCGCCCCAGGCGGCGCGGGAGCCGATCAGGCCGCAACATCAGCCGACCGCTGCTCCCGCCCAGGCTGCCCGGCCGTCGGCACCACCACCGCGGCCTCAGGCCGTGGCGAGGCCGACGCCTCCGCCTCCACCGCGTGTTGCGCCGCCGCCACCGGCACGGCCGGCTCCCCCCGCGGCGGTCGCTCGGCCGGCGCCGCCGCCGATGGCGCGACCCGCGCCGCCGCCGCCGGTCGCCCGGCCGGCACCGCCTCCGCCGCCCCGGGTGGCCGTCGCGCCACCGCCGCCGCCACGCCCGGCAGCACCTCCGCCGCGTCCTCCGGCGCCGCCGCCGGCGGCAAAGAAGTGCCCGCCGAACCAGCCCAGATGCTAGGCAGGGGCTAGGCCGCAGCGTGGTCTTTACGGAAGGGGGCCTCTCGCGGGCGAAAGCCGCCCCGAAAGGCCCTTATTTCCTTGCTTCTGGTCGAAATCGCGCTATACACCGCGCCATCTCACACGGAAGCATGGCTCACAAGGCCGTCCGGTGGCAGCCGGGGCGACAACGCTCTGTCCTGCTCACACGCTTCCGGAGGAACCAACCGGAGAATTAGAACGATGGCACTACCCGATTTCACTATGCGTCAGCTCCTCGAAGCCGGCGTGCACTTTGGTCACCAGTCTCACCGCTGGAATCCGAAAATGGCGCCGTTCATTTTCGGCGCCCGCAACAACATCCACATCGTCGACCTCGCGCAGACCGTGCCGTTGCTGCACAACGCCTTGCAGGCGGTCAGCGACACCGTCGCCAAGGGCGGCCGCATCCTGTTCGTCGGCACCAAGCGCCAGGCGCAGGACGGCGTTGCCGACGCGGCCAAGCGCTGCGCTCAGTACTTCGTCAATTCGCGCTGGCTCGGCGGCACGCTGACCAACTGGAAGACGATCTCGGGCTCGATCAAGCGCCTGCGTCATCTCGACGACGTGCTCGCCGGCGGCGATGCCTCCTCCTACACCAAGAAGGAGCGCCTGACGCTTCAGCGCGAGCGCGACAAGCTCGACCGCTCGCTCGGCGGCATCAAGGACATGGGCGGTCTGCCCGACCTGATCTTCGTGATCGACACCAACAAGGAAGACATCGCGATCCAGGAAGCCCAGCGGCTCAACATCCCGGTCGCGGCGATCGTCGACACCAATTCGGATCCGAAGGGCATCACCTATGTGGTGCCGGGAAATGACGACGCCGGCCGCGCGATCGCGCTCTATTGCGATCTGATCGCGCGCGCAGCCATTGACGGCATTTCGCGCGCCCAGGGCGATTCCGGAATCGACGTCGGCGCTTCGGTTCGGCCGGTCGCAGAAGAGCTGCCCGCCGCCACGAGCGGCTTCCAGGGCCTTGCCGGTCCGCGCGGCACCTCCGACGACCTCAAGAAGCTCCCGGGCGTGTCGGGCGCGATCGAGAAGAAGTTCAACGACCTCGGCATCTTCCACTTCTGGCAGCTGGCCGAGCTCGATCACGACACCGCGCACAAGATCGGCGAAGAAGTCGGGCTGCCGAGCCGCGCGGACGCCTGGGTGGCCAAGGCCAAGGCGCTGACCGCGGAAGCGGAATAGTCAAAAAGAGCGATGGGTTGGCCGGACAAGTTCCGGCCACCATTTCAGTTGACGCGAATTCCTGAGATGGACCGCGGCGAGGCGATCTGGCCGCGCCGCGGCAAACCGGCAGGCAAAAAGGATTTTGAACGATGGCAACGATCACAGCTGCGATGGTCAAGGACCTGCGCGAGTCGACCGGCGCAGGCATGATGGACTGCAAGGCCGCGCTGACCGAAAACGACGGCAACATGGAAGCGGCGCAGGATTGGCTGCGCAAGAAGGGCCTGTCGAAGGCCGCCAAGAAGTCGGGCCGCGTCGCTGCCGAGGGGCTGATCGGCGCGCTCACCAAGGGCAACAAGGGCGTCGTGGTCGAGGTTAATTCAGAGACCGATTTCGTGGCGCGCAACGGCCAGTTTCAGGGCCTCGTCAAGATGGTCGCCCAGGTCGCATTCAACGTCGGCGCCGATGTCGAGAAGATCAAGGCCGCCAAGGTCGGCGACGTCACGATCGAAACTGCGATCAATGACGCGATTGCCACCATCGGCGAGAACATGACGCTGCGCCGCGCAGATTCGCTCGAGGTCAGCCAGGGCGTGGTGTCGAGCTACGTCCATGGCGCGGTCGTCGAGGGCGCCGGCAAGATGGGCGTGATCGTGGCACTGGAATCGCCCGGCAAGGCCGATGAGCTCGCAACGCTTGGCCGTCAGATCGCGATGCATGTCGCGGCCGCCAACCCCCTGGCGCTCGATCCGTCCGGTCTCGATCCGGCGGTCGTCAAGCGCGAAAAGGACGTGCTCGCCGACAAATATCGCCAGCAGGGCAAGCCCGAGAACGTGATCGAGAAGATCGTCGAGTCCGGCCTAAAGACCTATTACAAGGAAGTCTGCCTGCTCGAGCAGGCCTTCATCCACGACACCGGCAAGTCGGTGGCGCAGGCGGTGAAGGAAGCCGAAGGCAAGATCGGCGGCGCGGTGAAGATCGCGGGCTTTGTGCGCTATGCTCTCGGTGAGGGAATCGAGAAGCAGGAAAGCGACTTCGCGGCCGAGGTCGCGGCGGCCAGCGGCAAGAAGTAAGCGCCGGAACGTTCCCTCCGGCGTGCCGCCGGAAGCGGCGCCCGGACAAGGAAAGTGCTCATGACTGATCCGGTCTATCGTCGCGTCGTGATCAAGCTGTCCGGCGAATATCTCGCGGGACCGCAGGGTTTTGGCATTGATCAGCCGACCATCGACCGGGTCGCCGACGATCTGATCGCAGCCCGCCATCTCGGCACCGAAATCGCCGTCGTGATCGGCGGCGGCAACCTCTTTCGCGGCGTCGAGGTCTCTTCGCGCGGCGTGTCGCGCCCGACCGGCGACACCATGGGCATGCTTGCCACGATGATGAACTGCCTCGCGCTCGAAGCCACGATCGAGCGCAAGGGCACGCCTGCGCGCACGCTGTCGGCCTTCGTCATGCCCGAGATTTCCGAGCTGTTCACCCGCACCGCGGCACACAAATACCTCGCCGAGGGCCAAATCGTGCTGCTCGGCGGCGGAACCGGTAATCCGTTCTTCACCACCGACACGACCGCAGTGCTGCGCGCCGCCGAGATCGGCGCCCAGGCGGTGCTGAAGGCGACCAATGTCGACGGCGTCTACTCGGCCGACCCGAAGAAGGACCCGACGGCGACGCGATTCGACCGTCTGACGCATTCGCAGGCGATCGAGGGCGGCTACAAGGTGATGGATGCGACCGCCTTCGCACTTGCCCGCGAGACGTCGCTGCCTATCATCGTGTTCTCGATCGCGGAGCCGGGCTCGATCGGCGCTGTACTGCGTGGCGGCGGCCACGGAACCATTGTCGCCGGCTGACGGCTTGTCGTTGCGCCCTTTAGGAAGGGGCGCGGAGAGGTCGCCGGGATTTTGAAGGAGAAACGTGATGGCCACGGATAATTTCGATCTCAACGAAGTGAAGCGCCGCATGCAGGGGGCGATCCAGTCGCTCAAGCACGAACTTGGCGGCCTGCGCACCGGTCGCGCCTCCGCCTCGATGCTAGATCCGGTGCAGGTCGATGCCTATGGCAGCCACATGCCGCTGAACCAGCTCGCCACCGTCAGCGTGCCGGAGCCGCGCCTGATCTCGGTGCAGGTCTGGGACAAGTCGATGGTCAAGGCCGTGGAGAAGGCGATCGTCGATTCCAATCTCGGCCTGTCGCCGGCGACCGAAGGCCAGGTGCTGCGCCTGCGCATCCCCGAGCTCAACGAGGAGCGCCGCAAGGAGCTCGTCAAGGTCGCGCACAAATACGCGGAAGCCGCCAAGGTCGCCGCGCGCCATGTCCGCCGCGACGGTCTCGACGTTCTCAAGAAGCTCGAGAAGAATCACGAGATGTCCGAGGACGATCAGAAGCGCCACGCCGACGAGGTGCAGAAGGCGACCGACGGCACCATCTCCGAGATCGACCAGTTGCTCGCCGCCAAGGAAAAAGAAATCCTCACCGTCTAAAGCGCGATGGATCGCGCTCTAGGTTATTGTTCGCGCATGATCTTTTCGGAAAACCGCTTCGCACTTCGCGCTAACGCGGCCCTTCGGGTCCGGATCATGCTTTAAGGCAGCCTCATGTCCAACGCCGCCGCGCCCGCAACGGAAGGACCAGATCGGTCTGATGCGCCTGCGCATGTCGCCATCATCATGGATGGCAACGGACGTTGGGCGGCCGCGCGCGGCTTGCCCCGGGCGGAAGGCCATCGCCGCGGCGTGGAGGCCCTGCGCCGCGTGGTTCGCGCGTCGCATGAGCTTGGCATCCGTTATCTCACCATCTTCTCCTTCAGCTCGGAAAACTGGTCGCGTCCGGCGAGCGAGATCGGCGATCTGTTCGGCCTGTTGCGCCGCTTCATCCGCAACGATCTGGCGAGCCTGCATCGCGACGGCGTCAAGGTCCGCATCATCGGCGAGCGGGACGGGCTGGAGGGCGACATCTGCGCACTTCTCAACGAGGCGGAGGAGCTGACGCGCGATAACACGCGCCTCACGCTCGTCGTCGCCTTCAATTACGGCTCCCGGCAGGAGATCGCGAAGGCGGCGCAGAAGCTCGCGCGCGAAGTCGCCGAGGGCCGGCGCACGCCCGACACGATCGATGCCGAGACACTGGGGACGCATCTCGACGCGCCCGACATTCCCGATCCCGATCTCATCATCCGCACCAGCGGCGAGCAGCGCCTGTCCAACTTCCTGATGTGGCAGGCCGCCTATAGCGAGCTCGTCTTCGTGCCGATTCACTGGCCCGATTTCGACAAGGCGGCGCTGGAAGGCGCAATCGCCGAATTCGCCAGGCGCGAGCGCCGTTTCGGCGGCCTGGTTTCGAAAACCGCCTCGTGAGCGAGCCCGACTCCGCACCGGCCGGCGCTCAGCCTGCCCCGAGCAATCTTGTGATGCGAATCCTCGCAGCGCTGGTGCTGGCGCCGCTCGCCATTGCGCTCGCTTATGCCGGCGGCTGGCTGTGGGCGCTTCTCGTCACTCTGGTGTCGATCGGACTGTTCGCGGAATGGCTGATGGTCGTGGGCGCAGGCTCGACCGCGCTGACCGGGACGGGGACGATCATCATCGCCACGATGGGCTTGTGCGTTGCCTTCGGCGCGCTGAAGACCGCCATCATCACCGGCCTCATTGGCGGTGCGATCGTGACGGTGATCGCGCGGGGCAAGTTCGTCTGGGCGGCCTCCGGATTCGCCTATGCGTCGGCGGCGCTACTCGCCTCGATCCTGCTGCGGAAGGATCTCGTGAACGGCTTCGCCGCGCTGATGTTCGTGCTGCTCGTGGTGTGGGCGACCGATATCGGCGGCTATTTCGCCGGCCGCGGCATCGGCGGACCGAAGCTGTGGCCGCGCGTCAGCCCGAAGAAGACCTGGGCAGGGGCGCTCGGCGGCTTTGTCGCGAGCCTTTTGGTCGCGGTCGGCTTTGCCGCTTGCGGGATCGGAAAGATAGTTCCATTGCTGCTCGTGAGCGCGGTCCTGTCGGTCGTGTCGGCCTGCGGCGATCTGTTCGAATCCGCGGTCAAGCGGCGCTTCGATGTCAAGGATTCCAGTCACTTAATTCCCGGCCACGGCGGGCTATTGGACCGCCTGGACGGTTTTGTCGCCGCCATCCTGGTGGCATGGATTATCGGCTTCCTCCGCCATGGTGTGCATAGCGCCGGAAGCGGTCTTATGGTTTGGTGAACATATGAGCGCGGTTCCTTTGCGTAACAACAAGGCTGCGGCATCGACCGTTCGCAGCGTCACGGTTCTCGGCGCCACCGGCTCGATCGGCGACAGCACGATGGATCTGCTGCGCGCCTCTCCGGAGCGCTACCGTGTCGAGGCGCTGACGGCGAACAGCAATGTCGAGGCGCTGACAAAGCTCGCGAAGGAGTTTTCCGCGCGCTTCGTCGCGATCGCCGACACCTCAAAATTTGCCGAGCTCAAGGCTGCGCTCGCGGGCACCAGCACCGAATGCGGCGCCGGCGAAAGCGCGGTGATCGAGGCCGGCGCGCGTCCGGCCGATTGGGTGATGGCCGCCGTAAGTGGCGCCGCCGGGCTGAAGCCGGCACTGGCGGCGGTCGATCGCGGCGCGCATGTCGCGCTCGCCAACAAGGAATGTCTCGTCTGCGCCGGTGATTTCTTCATGCAGCGCGCGGCGAAAGCGGGCGCCTGCATCCTGCCTGCGGATTCCGAGCACAATGCGCTGTTCCAGGCGCTCGCCTCGGGCAATCGCGACGAGCTCGTCCGTGTCATCATCACGGCTTCCGGCGGCCCGTTCCGCACCTGGAAGCCTGCCGACATCGAGCAGGCGACACTCGAGCAAGCCCTGAAGCATCCGAACTGGAGCATGGGCCAGAAGATCACGATCGATTCCGCCTCGATGATGAACAAGGGGCTCGAGGTGATCGAGGCCTCCTATCTGTTTGCGCTCTCGCCCGACGAGATCGACGTCCTCGTTCATCCGCAGTCGATCATCCACGGCATGGTCGAGTTCTCCGATCGCTCGGTCGTGGCCCAGCTCGGCGCCCCCGACATGCGCACGCCGATCGCGCATTGCCTCGGCTGGCCCGACCGCATCAAGGGTCCGGCCGCCAAGCTCGATCTGGCCAAGATCGGCCAGTTGACGTTCGAGGCACCGGATTTCGAGCGCTTCCCCGGGCTGCGCCTGGCCTTCGATTCGCTCCGGACCGGGAAGGGGGCGACCACGGTCTACAACGCCGCCAACGAGGTCGCGGTCGCCGCCTTCATCGCGGGCAAGATCCGGTTTGGCGCGATTGCCCGGCTGGTGGAGGCGACGCTGGACGACTGGGTTCGTGGCGGGAACCAGGCCCCGCTGACGTCGGCGGACGATGCAATCGCTGTTGACCATGTTGCGCGAAATAGGGCTGCCGCCCTATTGCCTCAAATTGCCTTAAAGGCATCCTAGATGGTTCGGGGCCAGGGCCTAGCGGCGCTGGATGAGGGAATTCGATGATCGACTTTTTCGTCCATAGTTTCAATACGTTGAGCCATGGGCTCCTCGGCTACGCGGTTCCCTTCCTGTTCGTCCTGACCATCGTCGTGTTCTTCCATGAGCTCGGCCATTTCCTGGTCGCGCGCTGGGCGGGCGTCCGCGTGTTAACTTTTTCGCTCGGTTTCGGACCTGAGCTGGTGGGCTTCAACGACCGCCATGGCACCCGCTGGAAGATCTCGGCGATCCCGCTCGGCGGCTACGTCAAGTTTTTCGGCGACGAGAGCGAGGCTTCGACGCCGTCGTCCGAGAAGCTCGCGGCCATGACGGCCGAGGAGCGCGCCGGCAGCTTCCATCACAAGAAGGTCGGCCCGCGCGCCGCTATCGTTGCCGCCGGACCGATCGCCAATTTCATCCTGGGAGCGCTGATCTTTGCCGGCATGGCGCTGTATTACGGCAAGCCGAGCACGATCGCGCGCGTCGACGGTGTCGTCGCCGACGGCGCTGCGGCGGCAGCCGGCTTCAAGATCGGCGACGTCGTCGTCCAGATCGACGGCAAGCCGATCGAAAGCTTTGCCGACATGCAGCGCATGGTTGCAATGAATGCCGGTTCGCCGCTTGCCTTCCAGGTCAAGCGTGACGGCGCCATCGTGTCGCTGACCGCGACGCCGGCGCTGCTCGAGCGCAAGGATCCCTTCGGCAACAGCCACCGTCTCGGCGTGCTCGGCGTCGAGCACAAGTCTCAGGCCGGTGAGGCCTCGACATCGCCGGTCGGCGTCGGCGAAGCGCTCAAGATCGGGGTGGAGCAGGTCTGGTTCATCATCACCAGCACCTTCAAGTTCCTGGGCTCGTTGTTCGTCGGCAACGGCAATCCGAACGAGGTCAGCGGCGTGCTCGGCATTGCCAAGATGTCGGGGCAGGCGGCCAGCGCCGGGTTCCAGTTCGTGATCAACCTCTGCGCAGTGCTCTCGGTGTCGATCGGCCTGCTGAATCTGTTCCCGATCCCGTTGCTCGATGGCGGTCACCTTATGTTCTATGCGGCGGAGGTTGCCCGTGGTCGGCCCCTGTCCGAGCGGACTCAAGAGATGGGATTCCGAATCGGGCTGGGCTTGGTGCTGATGTTGATGGTGTTTGCGACCTACAACGACATCCTGCGGATGGCCGCATCCTGATAGGGGCTTTTTTGTGGCGTTGCCCGGGCGTTGCTCTTGGGCAACGTCTTGGAATGAAAATGAAATTACGGCGCGCTCGACCGTTTGCGGCGTCGGTGAAATTGTCTACAAGCGGCTTGAACTTGGGGAATCTCCAGACCGGCGTTGGGGTTGGGTCTGGTACGGAATGATAAGGGCGCGTTGCGCAATGAAGTTTGGACTGCGACTCCGGGGGGGCTTGCTCGCAACCCTGATCATGTTCGGCGCGCCGGTGCTTGCCCCGGTTGGGGCTGCCTTTGTGTCTTCGTCTGCGCTTGCTCAGACCGTGCAGTCGATTTCCGTCGAAGGAAATCGCCGGGTCGAGGTGGAGACGATCCGCTCCTACTTCAAGCCGGGTCCCGGCGGTCGCCTGGATCAGGGTGCCATCGACGACGGCCTCAAGGCGCTGATCGAGACCGGCCTGTTCCAGGACGTCAGGATCAACCGCGGCGCCGGTGGCCAGATCGTCGTCTCCGTGGTGGAAAACCCGGTGATCGGCCGCATTGCCTTCGAGGGCAACAAGAAGATCAAGGACGAGCAGCTCACCGGTGAAGTCCAGTCCAAGGCGCGCGGCACCTTCTCCCGCGCCATGGTGCAGTCCGACACGCTGCGAATCGCCGAAATCTATCGCCGTTCCGGCCGCTACGACGTCCGCGTCACGCCTGAAGTCATCGAGCAGCCGAACAACCGCGTCGATCTCATCTTCACGGTCGAGGAGGGCGCCAAGACCGGCGTCAAGTCGATCGAGTTCGTCGGCAACAACGCGTACTCGTCCTACCGCCTGCGCGACGTCATCAAGACGCATGAATCGAATCTGCTGAGCTTCCTCGCCAGCAGCGACATCTACGATCCCGATCGGGTCGAGGCCGACCGCGACCTGATCCGCCGCTTCTATCTCAAGAACGGTTTCGCCGACGTCCAGGTCGTCGCCGCGCTCACCGAATACGATCCGGAGAAGAAGGGCTTCAACGTCACCTTCAAGATCGAGGAAGGCTCGCAATACCGGGTCGGCTCGATCGACTTCCGCTCCAGCATTCCGAACTTCGATCCCACATCGATGCGCAACTATTCGCGCGTCAATGTCGGTTCGCTCTACAACGTCGAATCGGTCGAGAAATCGGTCGAGGAGATGCAGATCGAAGCCTCGCGGCGCGGTTATGCCTTCGCCGTGGTCCGTCCCGGCGGCGACCGCAATTTCGAGGCGCACACCGTGTCGGTCGTGTTCAACATCGACGAGGGTCCGCGCACCTATATCGAGCGTATCAACCTTCGCGGCAACACCCGCACGCGCGACTACGTGATTCGTCGCGAGTTCGACGTCTCCGAAGGCGATGCCTACAACCGCGCGCTGGTCGACCGTGCCGAGCGCCGCTTGAAGAACCTCGACTATTTCAAGAGCGTGAAGATTACGACGGAGCCCGGCTCGTCGAGCGACCGCGTGATCCTGCTCGTCGACATGGAAGAGAAATCGACCGGCGACTTCTCGGTCTCGGGTGGTTACTCCACCACCGACGGCGCGCTGGCCGAAGTCTCGGTCTCCGAGCGCAATTTGCTCGGCCGCGGCCTGTTCGCCAAGGCGGCGGTGACCTACGGCCAGTATGCCCGCGGCTACTCGCTGTCGTTCGTCGAACCCTATCTGCTCGACTACCGGGTCGCGCTCGGTCTCGACCTCTATCAGCGTGAGCAGAAGTCCAACAGCTACATCTCCTACGGCACCAAGACGCTCGGCTTCTCGCCGCGCCTCGGTTTCTCCCTGCGTGAAGATCTGTCGCTGCAGGTGCGCTACTCGATCTACAGGCAGGAAATCACGCTGCCGTCCTACCTGGCGAACTGTAACAACAATTTGGGCACGGCGGCTTTTAACCCGAGCCCGGCCTTCGCCAATGCAAATGGGATCGACCTGAGCTCGACGAACGGCCTCGGCTGCTACAGCGATGGCGAAGCTTCGCTGCCGGTGCGCAAGGAGCTTGCCAACGGCAAGACCCTGACCTCGGCGCTCGGCTACACGCTGACCTACAACACGCTCGACAACAACAAGAACCCCACCGACGGTCTGTTGGTCGATTTCCGGCAGGACTTCGCCGGCGTCGGCGGCGACGTCTCCTATCTGAAGACTGTGGTCGACGCGAAGTACTACACTCCTCTGGTGTCGGATATCGTCGGTCTCGTTCGCCTCCAGGGCGGCATGCTGAACAAGATGGGCAGCGATCTGCGCATGCTCGATCATTTCCAGATGGGTCCGAACCTCGTCCGCGGCTTTGCCCCGAACGGTATCGGACCGCGCGATTTGAACCCCTTCGGTACGCAGGACGCGCTTGGCGGCACCAAATATTGGGGTGCTTCGCTCGAATTGCAGATGCCGTTCTGGTTCCTGCCGAAGGAAGTGGGTCTGAAGGGCGCCGTCTACGCCGACGCTGGCGGGCTGTTCGACTATCAGGGCCCGACGACGTGGTCGGTGACGAACGAAAT
The DNA here is from genome assembly GCF_055811355.1 of Bradyrhizobium sp. WSM4873. Taxonomy (NCBI): domain Bacteria; kingdom Pseudomonadati; phylum Pseudomonadota; class Alphaproteobacteria; order Hyphomicrobiales; family Nitrobacteraceae; genus Bradyrhizobium; species Bradyrhizobium sp. WSM4873. The sequence continues at coordinate 307,082 of NZ_JBVVPS010000003.1, forward strand.
GACCACGACCAAGAATTCGACGTGCACGCCGTCGACCGTCAATCCAGCCTCGGCTGGAACCTGCACCGGCCTGGTGTATGACAACGGCAATGCGGTCCGCTCGTCGGTCGGCGTCGGCTTGATCTGGGCCTCGCCGTTCGGTCCGCTGCGCTTCGACTATGCCGTGCCGCTGACCAAGGGCAAGAACGACCGTACGCAGGAGTTCCGGTTCGGCGGCGGCACCTCGTTCTAATTCGAACAGCACGGCACGATCCGGACTACGGAGCCGGTTTCCGAAAGGGATCGTGCCAATCCAGGAGATGAGGCATGATGCGGCTTGGCCGCTTCATGCCGAAGCCGGACCGCGACGGGGTGGAATGGCGCAGCCGACCTTCTTCACACAGCCGCCCGCCTCAGCGCTGGCCGACATAGCCACGCTGACCAAGGCGGAGCTGGTCGATCCCGCCAGAGGCGGCCAAATCATCAGGGGTCTTGCTTCGGTCGACGAAGCGGGCCCTATGCACCTGACGTTCTTCGACAATCTCAAATATGCCGATGAGCTCAAGGCGACCAAGGCCGGTGCTTGCCTGGTGAGCCCGCGCTTCGAGGCCCGGGTGCCCGCGCATGTCGCCGTGCTGCGGGCGCCACAGCCGTTCCGCGCCTTCGTGAGGATCGCGCGGGAGTGGCATGGCGACGCGCTCCGGCCGCAATCCTGGACCGGCAACGACGGCATCGCGCCGTCGGCCATCATCGATCCGACGGCCAGGCTCGAGGACGGCGTGATCGTCGATCCCTTGGCCGTGATCGGCCCCGACGTGGAGATCGGCAGCGGCACGGTGGTCGGTGTGGGGGCCGTGATCGGCCCCGGCGTCAAGATCGGCCGGGACTGCAATGTCGGCGCACGCACCGCCATCCAGTGCGCGCTGATCGGCAACGACGTGCTGATCCACCCCGGCTGCTCGATCGGCCAGGACGGCTACGGCTTCATCTTCTTCGGCCCCGAGGGCCATCTGAAGGTGCCCCAGACCGGCCGCGTGCTGATTCAGAACAACGTGGAGGTCGGCGCCGGCACCACCATTGATCGGGGCTCCTTGCGCGACACCGTGATCGGCGAGGGGACCAAAATCGACAATCAGGTCCAGATCGGCCACAATGTGACCATTGGCCGGCACTGCCTGCTGGCAGCCCAGATCGGCCTTGCCGGCAGCCTGACCCTCGGCGACAACGTGGCGCTGGGAGCGAAGGTGGGCATCAACAATCACGTCAAGATCGGGGATGGAGCTCAGGTGACTGCCATGAGCGGCGTCAAGGACGACGTTCCTCCCAACGGACGCTGGGGTGGTTTTTTCGCCAAGCCGACCAGGCAATGGTTCAAGGAAATCTTGGCCGTCGAGCGCCTGGCGCGCGACAGCAAGGCCGATCCGAAGCAGGAGGAACGGGAGTGACGGACGAAGCACCGGTCAGGTTCGAGCTTGTGGACATCAACATGATCCTGCAAACGCTGCCGCACCGTTTTCCGATGCTGCTGATCGATCGCGTGATCAACATCCGCACCGATTACAGCGGCATCGGCATCAAGAACGTCACCTTCAACGAACCGCCGTTCCAGGGCCACTTTCCCGATCGCCCGGTCTATCCCGGCGTCATGATGATCGAAGCGATGGCGCAGACCGCGGGTGTGATCGGCATCAAGTCGGTCGAGGGCACCGACAAGCCGCGCGCGGTCTATTTCCTGACCATCGACAAGTGCAAGTTCCGCAAGCCGGTGCTGCCCGGCGATACCATCGAATACCACATGCGCTCGATCGGCCGCCGCAAGGCCATGTGGTGGTTTCACGGCGACGCCAAGGTCAATGGCCAGGTGGTTGCGGAGGCCGACGTCGGCGCCATGCTGACCGACTGAGCGGGATCAACTTCTCTGGATACGCTCGCGTGCAGCACACGCGTACCGGCCACCGCTGACCTCGCGCTTGATGTTCTGCTTGAAGAACTGGCCCATGGACGGTGCGCCCAGCAGGCGCTCGACCGTGTCGATTGGCACGCCGCAATAGCGGTCATAAACGCCGTCCACTGCCACGACGAGGGCCTGCTGCGCCCGGTCGTAACAGACCCGCTGGAGCACCGTGCTGCGGGTAATGTCGCGGCATTCGAATGTCTTGAGATCGACGAGGCGGTTTTCGCCGGTCTCGATCGTCTCGGACACGATCGGCGCGGCGGCGAGCTGTGCGAGCAGAAGTGCCAGGGCCCTGACCACGATACCTGAAGCTCCGCGTGAACTTGTTGATGCGCCGGGAAGGCTGCCTCATCCGGCACTTGAAACAGGGAGAGATCATACGTCACTGGACAGATCGGGCATAGTCGCGCTAACCAGCGGAAAACCGAGCGACTTCAACACCTAATCAGACCTTCTTGATGAGTCAGATTGCTTGATGAGTAAGATTGATCCCACCGCACGGGTCGCGGACGGCGCCGTGATCGGCGAGGGCACCGAGATCGGACCCTATTGCATCATCGGCCCGCATGTCGTGATCGGCACGAACTGCAAGCTGATCGGGCATGTGCATATCACCGCGCAGACCACGATCGGTGACGATTGCACCATCTATCCGTTCGCCTCGCTCGGCACGCCGCCGCAATCGCTCAGCTATCGTGGCGAGTTGACGAAGCTCAAGATCGGTTCGGGCTGCACCATCCGCGAGTCCGTGACCATGAACGCCGGCACGGCCGCAGGCGGCGGCATCACAGAGGTCGGCGACCGCAACTACTTCATGAACTGCAGCCATGTCGGCCATGACTGCCATGTCGGCAACGACGTGATCTTCGCGACCTCGGCCACGCTTGGCGGTCACTGCGAGATAGGTGATTTCGTCTTCATCGGCGGTCTGTCCGCCGTGCACCAGTTCACCCGCATCGGCCCGCAAGTTATGGTCGGCGGCGTGTGCGGCGTGCGCGACGACGTCATTCCGTTCGGTCTCGTCAACGGCCAGTATGCCGTGCTCGAAGGCCTCAACCTGATCGGCATGAAGCGGCGCAAGTTCACAAAGCAGCGGCTTGCGACCGTGCGCGCGTTCTATCAGAAACTCTTCCATGGCCCCGCTACCTTTGCCGAACGCCTGGAGGCGGCGCGACCGCTCGCCGGCGAAGATCCTGCGATCGGCGAAATCCTCGACTTCATCGGCAAGGGCAAGCGCCCGCTCTGTCTTCCTGCCATCGCGAAGTGATGATGCGATGGCCCCGGGCATGACATCGGTGGCTTCGGAGATTTCATCGCCGGTCGGCGTGGTCGCGGGCGGCGGCGCGATGCCGTTCGCGGTTGCCGACTCGCTCGCGGCCCGCGGCATTACACCAGTGCTGTTTCCCCTTCGGGGGGCCTGCGATCCGGCACGGGTGGAAAAATTCCGTCATCGCTGGATCTCGGTCGGCCAGCTCGGCCGCGCCATGCGGCTGTTTCGCGAGGAGGGCTGCCGCGACCTGATCTTCATCGGCACGCTGGTACGGCCTTCGCTCTCGGAGGTTCGGGTCGACTTCACGACGCTCCGGCTGCTCGGCAATGTCATCCGCGCCTTCCGCGGCGGCGACGATCATTTGTTGTCCGGCGTCGGGCGCATTCTCGAGCAAGGCGGCTTTCGCATGGTCGGCATCAAGGATGTCGCGCCCGACCTCTTGATGCCCGAGGGCTGCATCAGCCGCGCCTGGCCGAGCGACACCGGCAAGACCGACATCGAGCGCGGACGCGCGGTGCTGACCGCGCTCGGTCCGTTCGACATCGGTCAGGCCGCGGTCGTGATCGATGGTCATGTGGTGGCGGTCGAGGATATCGAGGGCACCGATGCGCTGCTCGCGCGCGTGGCACGGCTGCGCGAGGAGGGCCGCATCCGCGCTGCCACCGGGCGGGGCGTGCTGGTGAAGGTCCCAAAGAGCGGGCAGGATCTGCGCTTCGACCTGCCGACGATCGGACCACGCACTATCGAGGGCGTCGCCGCCGCAGGGCTGGCCGGCATCGCCGTCGTTGCCGGCAACACCATCGCCGCCGAGCCGGAGGCGATGATCGCGCTCGCCGACGCCAAATATCTCTTTGTCATCGGCCTGCCGGCGTGATGCAGGGTCGCGATCCCAAGCGCAAGATATTCCTGATCGCCACGGAGGAATCCGGCGACCGGCTCGGCAGCGCCTTGATGAAGGTGCTGCGCCAGCGCCTCGGCGACGGCGTGCAATTCGTGGGCGTCGGCGGCCACACCATGGCGCGCCAGGGGCTGGAGACGCTGTTTCCGATCGAGCAGCTCTCGATCGTCGGCTTCGCCGCGGTCGTGCAGCAATTGCCGAAAATCCTGCGGCTGATCCGCGAGACCGCGGAGGCCGTGACCGAAGCCGCGCCGGACGCGCTCGTCATCATCGACAGTCCCGACTTCACCCATCGTGTCGCCCGCCGCGTGCGGGCGCGGAATCCGGCGATCCCGATCGTCGACTACGTCTCGCCGCAGCTCTGGGCCTGGCGGCCGGGACGGGCGCGGACCATGCTCGGCTATGTCGACCATGTGCTCGGCCTGCTGCCGTTCGAGCCGGAGGAATATCGCAAGCTCGGCGGGCCACCATGCAGCTATGTCGGCCATCCCCTGATCGAGCAATTGCCCTCGCTGCGGCCGAACGCTGAGGAGCAGGCGCGCCGCGACGGCGAGCCGCCGGTCTTGCTGGTGCTGCCCGGCAGCCGCCGCAGCGAGATCAGGCACCATCTCGACGTGTTCGGCGCGACGCTCGGCCGATTGCAGACGGACGGCCGCGGGTTCGAACTGATGTTGCCGACCATGCCGCATCTCGAGGCCACCATCCGCGAAGGCATCGCGAACTGGCCGGTCAAGCCTCAAATCGTGGTCGGCGAGAACGAGAAGCGCGCCGCCTTCCGCATCGCGCGCGCGGCACTGGCAAAATCCGGCACGGTGACGCTGGAGCTCGCGCTGTCGGGCATTCCGATGGTGACGGCCTATCGCGTCGGCGCGATCGAAGCCTTCATCCTGCGCCGCGCGATCCGCGTCTCCTCGGTGATTCTCGCCAATCTCGTGATCGGCAAGGATGTCATCCCGGAGTTCCTGCAGGAAGACTGCACGCCGGAGAAGCTGGCGCCTGCGCTCTCGCAGCTTCTGACGGATTCACCGCTGCGCCGGCAGCAGGTGGAAGCGTTCGCGCAGCTCGATACGATCATGTCGACCGGCAACAAGTCGCCGAGCGTACTCGCAGCGGATATCGTATTGGCGACGATGCGCAAGGGCAGGCAGGCTAGCTAGAACGTGTACTCATAAACGTCGGCTTGCCAGCGCAAAGCGGAAGCCTCCTAACCTTGGGCGTGATCGGCGGTTTGTGACCCGTTGCGGACATAATTTAGCCCGCGTTGCTTCCCTTGTTCCTACCTTTCAAAGATTGGGGGGCTTATTTGCGCAAGGCCTTTTGGTGTTTAGTTGTTGTGGTTCTCTGCTCGGCTTCTTCCGCCGACGCCGCTGGTATCCAGCTTTTCAACCATGGCCCGAACTTGTCGGGCGCGATCTGGTATCCATGCAAGGCCCAACCGAAAGATGTTGAGCTCGGCGACCTAGGAGTGGGCGTCGATTATGGTCTCATCGGCGTGAAGGATTGCCAGGTCACAGGCGCGAAGCTGCCGCTAGTCATCGTCTCCCATGGTAATGTCGGATGGTTCGGTGGGCATCATGATACAGCAGTTGCGCTAGCTGATGCCGGCTTTGTCGTCGCGGCAATCAATCATCCGGGCGACAGCGCGAAGGACTCCTCGAAGAAATACGATCTGTCGACTTTCTCGTCGCGCCCAGCAGACATGGTCCGTCTGCTCGATTTTATGCTGCATGACTGGAAAGATTGGGCCGTTGTCGATCCGACAAGGATCGGACTGTTCGGATTCTCTATGGGTGGTTACACTGGTCTGGCGCTGATCGGGGCAGCACCCGACTTCGACCGTTATGCGCAAGGCTGCACGGATGCGTCGAAGATCTGCGAGCAACTTCGTAGCGACGTCATTCCCGCTGTAGCGCAGGATGCGCGCATTCGCGCCGCTGTGATCGTCGATCCGGTACCAGCCTTCTTCACGCAATCAAATCTCGCCGCGATCAAGATTCCGGTGCAGTTCTGGCGAGCGGAGGTCGGAATCGGGATTATCGATCCGCAAGGCACGGCGCGGGTAGCCCGTGCGCTGCCCGGAACGCCGGAAATTCACAACGTGCCTGCTAGCCACTTTGCGTTCCTAGCGCCATGCTCGCCGCAACTCACGGCCGCGCTGCCTCGCCCCTGCACCGACAAGCCCGCTGGATTTGATAGGTCAGCGTTCCATCGTGAATTTAACGTGAGCGTCGCGCGATTTTTCCATGAGCAACTGCCTGAAGGCAACTGACAGCTACCGCTAAGGCTCTGTAGAGCAAGTCGGCTTCTGGGCCCATCTCGGACTCAGGGAGAGGTACGCCAACGCGACCGCTATCGGATACGGAGCGGACCTCTACGAGGCAGCTCCGGTTGTGAGTACACGCTCTAGCCGAGACCAGCATCGACCTGAAAACATTGGCGCGTGATGCGCTGGCTGTCGTCGGAGGCGAGGAACAGCGCCATGTTGGCGATGTCGTCGGGCGTCACCGCGTCGGGAATGGCCTGACGCGTGCGCAGCTCGGCGATCGCCTGGTCGTCCGGATACCACAGCCGGCGCTGACGCTCCGTGATCACCATCCCCGGCGCTATCGCATTGACGCGGATGCGGTCGGGCCCGAGCGACCGGGCCAGGGAGTTGGTGAAGCCGACGATCGCGGCCTTCGCCGCGGCGTAGACCGGCAGCCCCGGCGCGCCGCGCATCCAGGCAATCGACGACATGTTGATGATCGAACCGCCGCCGCGCGCCTGCATCTGCGGCACCACCGCTTGCGCGGCAAAGAAGACGTGCTTGAGGTTGACGCCGATCATCCAGTCGAACTCGGCCGGGGTGACCTCGGCCAGCACCTGACGCTGATCATTGGCGGCGTTGTTGACGAGAACCGCGGCATCGCCAAGCGATCTGTGCACCTGCGCCATGGCGCCGCGCAAGGCGTCGATGTCGAGGAGGTCGCAGGGCACGAACAAGGGTGCGGTTCCAGCCGCGGCCTTCACTTCCGCGACCAGCGCCCGGCCGGCTGCTTCATCGAGATCCAGGAACGCGACGCGAGCCCCCTGGGCTGCGAACGCCCGCACGAAGGCGGCACCGATGCCGCTGGCGCCACCGGTGATCAACACCACGCGATCCCTAAGACCGGCATAGCTCGTTCTTGTCATGCGATCAGTCGCTCCGTCTCGGGGTCGAACAGGCAGATGCGGCGCGTGTCGAGCGCGAACGGGGCGGCGGCGCCCGGTGTGGGGCGGATGTCCGGCGTGATGCGCGCCAGCGCAGGCTCGCCGCCAAGCCGCAGCAGCACGATCGTTTCGGCTCCGGTCGGCTCGACCATCTCCACCGGCGCATTGACGACGACGGGCGGATCGGCGGAGAACACGCGGCTGCCCTCGGCGATGCATTCCGGCCTGATCCCGACCACCACGTCACGGCCGACGAAGGGGGCCGCCGCGTCGTATTGGCCAAGGCGGAGGCGGACCTCGTCCGGCCGCCCCGCGCCGATCACGATCACCGGGCCGCCGGCATCGGCCTCGAGCCGCGCCGGCATCGTGTTCATCGGCGGCGAACCCATGAAACGGGCCACGAACAGATTGGCGGGATAGCGATACACGGTGTCAGGGTCGGCAAACTGCTGCACCACGCCCCGATGCATCACGGCGATGCGCGTCGCCATCGTCATCGCCTCGATCTGGTCATGGGTGACATAGACGATGGTGGCGCCGATGCGCTGGTGCAGCCGCTTGATTTCCATCCGCATCTCGACGCGCAGCTTGGCGTCGAGATTGGAAAGCGGCTCGTCGAATAGGAAGAGCAGGGGATCGCGCACCAGCGCCCGGCCCATTGCCACACGCTGGCGCTGGCCGCCGGAGAGCTGCGAGGGCTTGCGACCGAGCAGCGGCTCGATCTGGAGCAGCTTGGCGACATTCGCCAGCGCCTTTTCCTGCTCCGGCTTCGGTACGTGGCGGCATTCCATGCCGAAGGTGATGTTCTGGCGCACTGTCATCGATGGATAGAGCGCGTAGGACTGGAACACCATGGCGATGTCGCGGTCCTTCGGCGGAATGTCGTTGACGACACGTCCGCCGATTTCCACGGTGCCTGCGCTCGGAAGGTCGAGCCCTGCGATAATGTTGAGCAGCGTGGATTTGCCGCAGCCGGATGGGCCGACGAGCACGGTGAATTCACCGCTCTCGATGTCGAGATCGATGCCCTTGAGCACCTCCAGATTGGCGTAGCGCTTGGAAAGGGAGCGAATGCTTAGTGCTGCCATGACAATCCGATCATTTCACGGCCCCGGCGGTGAGGCCGCGTACGAAATACTTGCCACCGATCAGATAGATCAGCAGGGTTGGCAAGGCGGCGATCATCACCGCCGCGCTTTGCACGCCATGCTGCGGGATGTCGGCAACGGCGGCCGATAGCGCGATCAGTGCGGCGGTGACCGGCTGCTGCTGACCGGTCGTGAATGTCACGCCGTAGAGAAGCTCGTTCCAGATATGCGTGAACTGCCAGATCACGGTGACGACCAGAATGGGCGGCGAGAGTGGCAGGATGATGCGCCAGAAAATACGAAAGAACCCTGCGCCATCGATGCGCGCAGCTCTTATCAAATCCTGCGGGATGGCAGTGTAGTAGTTTCGGCAGAACAAGACGGTAAAGGAGAGTCCCTGGATCGTGTGGATCACGACCAGGCCAGTTAGCGTGTTCATCAGGCCCGTGTCGCGCAACACGATGGTCCAGGGAAGCAAGCGCATCTGCTGGGGAAGGAAGAGGCCAAGGGTCACGATGCCGTAGATCCAGCTATCGCCGCGAAAACGCCAGAGCGATACGGCGTAACCGGCGACAGCACCCAGCAGAGTCGAGAAGATCGTCGCGGGAATCGTGACGAGCGCGGAGTTCAGCATGTACGGCCGGATGCCGGCGCAGGTCTCGGCGACGCAGAAGCCGCTCCAGGCGGCGGCGTAGTTGCTCCATGCCCATTGCTTCGGCCAGCCGATCATCGAGGCCTGTGCGATCTCCTCATTGGTACGGAGCGAATTCAGCACGACAACAGCCAGTGGCGCGAGCCACGCTGCAGCGACCAGCGACACCACGAGATAGATCAGTATCCGGCCTGGTGCGATGGTTCGCTCACGCATGGATCGCCCGCCGCCGCTGGACGTAACGCCACGCTGCATAGGGCAGCAAAACCGCGAGAAGAATGAGCAACATGAGCACTGCCGCCGCCGCTCCCCGTCCGAGCAGGCTGCGCTGGAACATCAGGTCGTAGACGACGAGAGCCGGCAGCTGGGTGGCGATCCCGGGCCCACCATTGGTGAGCGCGCGGACGAGGTCGAAGGTCGAAATCGCGAACTGCAGCTGGATGACGATGACGGTGATCGTGATCGGCCAGAGGGTCGGCAGGATGACCCGCCGGTACATTCGGATCGGTCCGGCGCCGTCGATCTGCGCGGCCTTGATCAGGTCGGCGTCGACGGAGCGGAGACCGGCGAGGAACAGCGCCATGGCAAAACCGGAGGACTGCCAGATCGCAGCGATGACAATGGTCCAAATCGCCATGTCGCGATCGATCAGCCAGTCGAACCGGAACGAGGTCCAGCCGAGATCGCGGACCAGCTTCTGGATCCCGAGGCCAGGATTGAGCAGCCAACTCCAGACCGTGCCGGTGACCACGAATGACACCGCCAGAGGATAGAGGAAGATGGACCGCAGCAGGTTCTCGCCGCGAATGCGCTGATCGAGCAGGATTGCAAGGATGAGGCCGGCCGCCAGACTCAGCAACACGAAGGCGCAGCCAAACAGCAGCAGATTGTCCAAGGCAATCTGCCAGTTCCGCGATGCTGCAACCGAAGAATAGTTGCGCAAACCGACCCAGCCCGAGACCGGGACCAGAGTGGACGGCGTGAACGATATCCAGATCGTCCAGAGCGTAAACGCAATGAGGTGCGCGGCGGACAGCAGCAGCGGCACCCAGATCGTCAAATATTCCGGCAGCCGGCGTACCCAGTCAAAGGCCGCCGGCCGGCCCGGTGTTGTCGAGACGGCGATGGTCAACGTGAGCTCTCGACGGCCTCGGCGAGGCGTATGGCCGCTTGCTCGGGCTTGATCGTCTTGTTCTTCACGTACTCCGTGATCACGTCGATCATCGCTGCGGTCATGCCGTTTTCCTGCGCCATGTTGTGCGCGAGGCTGAGGACGGCCTGATTGCTGGCGATCGCGTCTTTCAGGGCTGCTGCCGTCCGCCGTTGACCGTCCGACCAGCCTTCGCCCGACAGATCGACATCGGTGCGCACGGGGATCGATCCCGTGATCTGCGAATACATGGTCTGGATCGCTGGATCCATCACGAGCTGGGCCATCAGCGTCTGGCCGGCTTGCAGGTCGGCCTCCTTGCGCTGCCAGAATATGAAGGCATCGGCATTCAACAGGAAGACCGGCTTGCTATTGTCGCTCGGGCCCGGAGCGATCATGAAGTCCTCGAACTTGAAGCCGGCGTTGCGCAAAACGCCCTGCGCCCACCCGCCCATGATCATCATGCCCATGTCGCCGTCGACGAAGCGCTTCAGGTTGGTTGAAAAGTGCTGGGCGCCGACATTGGGGTCCATCCAGTCGGCGATCTTGCGCACCTGGACGAAGGCAGCCTTTATCTCGGGGCCCTCCAGGGCCTTCTTGTCGAGATTCATGATGGCTGCGCGATATGCAGTGGGACTGATGCCTGCCAAAGCGGCCTCGAATTTCTGGCCGTCGTCCGGGCGGGTGCCACCGTTGGCGATGGGATAGGGGACTCCGCCTGCTTTCATCTTTTCGGCGAGGTCGTTGAACTCAGCCCATGTGACGGGGACCTTGTCGGTCTTGGCCTTGTCCATCGCGCGTTTGGAGAGAAACAGCATGTTGGTGCTGTAGATCTGCAACGGCAGCGCAATCCACTTGCCCGCCGGCTTGTGCAATTTTGCAAGGTCCGGAGCGACAACCTTTTCGTATCCGGCGGCAGCGACGACGGCATCGAGATCGACGGTTGGGGCAATCTTCGACCAGGCCGCGATCTCGGGGCCCTTGAGCTGCGAGCAGGCCGGTGGATCGCCGGCCATGATCTGGGCACGCAGCTTGTTCATCATCTCGGTAGTGAAGCCGGGGACGGGCGAGTGCTGCCAAACCCCGCCCTTCTCCTCGAATTTCTTGCCGAGCGCCGTGATGGCGGCCCCATCGCTACCTGCGGACCATTGCGAGATCGCAGTCAGACGCGGCTTGATCCCGCCTTGTGCGCGGGCAAATGCCGGCAGCCCGAGCGCGGCGGCAGATCCGGCGAGCAGTTGGCGCCTTGTTGTCGTGATCGGCATGGCAAGTTCCTCCCGGTGTGAACTCTTTCGCGCGAGAGCCGCGCGGCATCAGGTATCTCAGGCGGCCTCGATCGATGCGGCCGGCATGCCGCCGCGGCAAGCGAGGCAGAAAGCCGCGAATGCCAGCGCCGCCCGCGGATCGTTGCCATGCGACGGCGGCACGAAAGCGAGCGACACTTGCGCGTGCTTGCGGCCGCCCAACAGGCAGGCGTCGATCCCCTCGACGAGCGCGTTGCGATCGTCCTCGGCGAGAAGCGATGGCCAGCCGCTGATCGCGACGCCCTTGCATGGCTTCACGTTCAGCGTGTTGCCGATCGCAAGCCCCAGCCGGAACAGCCGCCGGCGCAATTCCTGCCGCACGCGCGACGAGAGCAGTATTGCGGTTACCCATTCGCTGCCGAGTTGAAGCAACTCCGCTTCGGCGACGCCAAGAAGTCCGGCCAGGGCGGGAAGCGACGTATAGGCTTCGACGCAGCCATGATGACCACAGCGGCAAATTGGTCCGTCGGCTCCGAACACCATGTGGCCGAGCTCGACCGGCTGGAGGGCATCGTCCTCGATCGGATCATCCATCCAGGTGCCCGCGACGCCCTGGCCGACGAAGACGAACAGATGCGCGCCGCTGAATGGATAGTTCTCCGTGCGGCAACGGTGAAAGATGGCGTGCGCGACGACCGAATTGGTGAACTCGACCGGCACGCCGGCAAACGTCCCGCCGAACATCTCGCTGATACGCCCGATGTCGCAGGGAATGATCGGATTGCCTGACGCGCCCAGCCGGCCGAGGCCCGGAATGGAGACGCCGATCTGCGCGAGGGGGATGCGCCGGTGCCGCGTCCAGTCGCGCAGCAATGTCATGGCCTCGCGAAACGCCCGGCCGACCGTCGCGGCGGTCGGCGCGGCCGGCAGCGGCACATGCCCGACGTCGTGCAGTTCGCCCGACAGGCCCCCGATGCCGACGCTGAGCCGCTGGCTGGTCAGCTCGAAAGCCGCGAGCGCCACCGCCCCATCGAGCGACACGAGGCCGGTCGGGCCACCGACATAAGGGGCAGGGCGCCGCACCTCTTCGATCAGGCCTTCGGCCTTCAGGTCGAACAGGATGCGCGACAGGCTCGCTTCCGACAGCCGCACGGCCTTGGCCAGCGGCGGGCGAAACGACCCGCCTGACTGAAGCAGATGAGTCAAAATGGCAGCACGCGTCTGCCGCCGACTTCTCGGCTGCTCCGGCATTTCCATCCCTGTCGTCATTCTTACTTAGTGTAAGAATTTGCGCGCGAAGCGTTTCGACGTCAAGCGTCGGCCGACGCTTTGCGCCGACTTGTTGTTGTGCGCGGCAGCAAGATTGTGTCGGCGCAAAAATAAAAACGGCGCCATCCGGAGATGGCGCCGCTTCGAAAGCCGTGATGGGCTCGACCTTACTTCCGGTTGTTGATCGCGACGTAGTCGCGGCGGGTGACGCCGGTGTAGAGCTGGCGCGGCCGGCCGATCTTCTGCTGCGGATCCTCGATCATCTCGCTCCACTGGCTGATCCAGCCGACGGTGCGGGCGACCGCGAACAGCACGGTGAACATCGAGACCGGGAAGCCCATCGCCTTCAGCGTGATGCCCGAATAGAAGTCGACGTTCGGGTAGAGCTTGCGGTCGATGAAGTACTGGTCGCTGAGCGCGATCTTCTCGAGCTCGAGCGCCACCTTCAGCATCGGATCGTCGCCATGGCCGGTCTCCTTGAGCACGGCGTGACACATCTTCTGCATGATCTTGGCGCGCGGATCATAGTTCTTGTAGACGCGGTGACCAAAGCCCATCAGGCGGACTTCAGAGTTCTTGTCCTTCACCTTGGCGATGAACTCGGGGATCTTGTCGACCGAGCCGATCTCGGCGAGCATTGCGAGCGCTGCTTCGTTGGCGCCGCCATGCGCCGGGCCCCACAGGCAGGCGATGCCGGCGGCGATGCAGGCGAACGGGTTGGCGCCGGAGGAGCCCGCGATACGCACCGTCGAGGTCGAGGCATTCTGCTCGTGGTCGGCGTGCAGGATGAAGATCTTGTCCAGCGCGTCAGCCAGCACCGGGTTGATCTTGTAGTCCTCGCACGGCACGGCGAAGCACATATGCAGGAAGTTCTCGGCGAACTTCAGCGAGTTCTTCGGATACACGAAGGGCTGGCCGACCGTGTACTTGTAGGCCATCGCAGCCAGCGTCGGGATCTTGGCGATCATGCGCATGGAGGCGATCATGCGCTGCTTCGGATCGTTGATGTCGGTCGAGTCGTGATAGAACGCGGCGAGCGCGCCGACAGCCGCCACCATGATCGCCATCGGATGGGCATCGCGCCGGAAGCCCTGGAAGAAGCGGGCCATCTGCTCGTGCACCATCGTGTGATGGATCACGCGGTCGTCGAAATCCTTCTTCTGGGCGGCGGTCGGAAGCTCCCCGAACAGCAGCAGATAGCAGGTCTCGAGGAAGTCGCCGTTCTCGGCGAGCTGCTCGATCGGATAGCCGCGGTATTCCAGCACGCCCGCGTCACCGTCGATATAGGTGATCTTGGACTGGCAGCTCGCGGTCGAGGTGAAGCCCGGGTCGTAGGTGAACAGGCCGGACTGGCCGTAGAGCTTGCCGATATCGATGACGTCGGGCCCGACGCTGCCGCTGTGGATCGGAAGATCGAAATTCTTGTTTCCGACCGTCAGTGTGGCGGTCTTATTGCTTGGTTTTGCGTCCATCAGAGGTCCCCGATGTATGGTGAAACGGGCCGGACCCGGAGGCCCCGATGAGATATCGCGGGGCAGGCCGGATGTTCCAGAAGGTACGGGTGAGATGGGTATATTATTGCTGTGTGCGCTGCAAGATGGCGCCACGCATGGTCGACTTACGTCGTAGCCTGGTTCTTGGCCCCGGTCCTTGGCCTAGTCCTTGGCCTGATCCTTAAGCCGGCCCAGGCTTTCCTGGCGTCCCAGGACGTCCAAAACCTCGAATATGCCGGGCGACGTGGTCCGGCCGGTCAGCGCCGCCCGCAGCGGCTGGGCAACCGCGCCGAGCTTGAGACCATTTTCCTCGGCAAAGGCGCGCAGCGCGGCTTCCGCATCGGCCGCGCTCCACGTCTCGACTTTCTCCAGCGCGGAATGAAGCTGGCCGATCAGCTTGCGGTTCTCGGGCGTCAGCAGCGCTGCCGCCTTCGGATCGAGCTCCAGCGGCCGGTCGGCGAAGATGAAATAGGCGCCGTCGATCAGCTCGATCAGCGTCTTGGCGCGCTCCTTCAGGGCCGGCATGGCCTTCAGGAGCTGCGCGCGCGTGGTGTCGTTTAACTTGGCCTTAAGCTCGTCACGGCTGGGCACGACGTGGTCGAGCACGTCCTCGAACATCTTCACGAGTGATTGATCGTCGGCATTGCGGATGTAGTGGCCGTTGAGGTTTTCCAGCTTGGCGAAATCGAAGCGCGCAGCTGCGCGGCCGACGCTGGCGAGGTCGAACGCCGCGATCATCTCCTCCGTCGAGAAGATTTCCTGGTCGCCATGGCTCCAGCCGAGCCGGACGAGATAGTTGCGGAGCGCGGACGGGAGGTATCCCATGGCGCGGTAGGCATCGACGCCGAGCGCGCCGTGCCTCTTGGAGAGCTTCGAACCGTCCGGGCCATGGATCAGGGGGATGTGGGACATGCTCGGCAGCGTCCATCCCATCGCATCGTAGATCTGCTTTTGGCGGGCCGCGTTGATCAAATGGTCGTCGCCGCGGATGACATGGGTGACGCCCATGTCGTGGTCGTCGACCACCACGGCGAGCATGTAGGTCGGGTTGCCATCGCCGCGCAGCAGGACGAGGTCGTCGAGATTCTCGTTCTGCCAGACCACGCGGCCCTGGACCTGATCGTCGATCACGGTCTCGCCGGTCTGCGGCGCGCGGAGCCGGATGGTGGGCTTCACGTCGGTTGGGGCCGTCGCCGGATCGCGGTCGCGCCACAGACCGTCATAGAGGCGGGTACGCCCCTCTGCGCGCGCCTTCTCGCGCATCGCGGTCAGCTCCTCGGCGGTGGCGTAGCAGCGATAGGCCTTGCCGTCGGCGAGCAGCTGCTCGGCGACCTCGCGGTGGCGGGCGGCGCGGCTGAACTGGTAGATGACGTCGCCATCCCAGCCGAGCTCCAGCCATTTCAGGCCGTCGAGGATGGCGCCGATCGCGGCCTCGGTGGAGCGCTCCCGGTCGGTGTCCTCGATCCGGAGCAGCATCTTGCCGCCGTGCTTCTTCGCATAGAGCCAGTTGAACAGGGCCGTGCGCGCGCCCCCGATATGGAGGAAGCCGGTCGGCGAGGGAGCGAAGCGGGTGACGACGGGAGAGGTCATTCTTGGCAAGGCCTATGCATTGGAGGCGGTGGTATATAACAGGACCGGTACATAACTAAAGCCCGGCAGCGGACGGCTTAAGGCCTTGCTTAAGCCCTTGGCTCAGCGTCCCGAATTTGGCAGAAGGGCCGCTGATTTCCCTACAGGATTTTCGTAATGACAGAACCGGTGGCGAACGAGGTTGGGCGCGATTTCATTCGTGACATCATCCAGGCCGACCTCGAGCAGGCCAAATACAAGGAGATCGTGACCCGGTTCCCGCCGGAGCCGAACGGTTACCTGCATATCGGCCACGCCAAGTCGATCGCGCTCAATTTCGGCATCGCCCAGGAGTTTCCGGGCCGCTGCCATTTGCGCTTCGACGACACCAACCCGGTGAAGGAAGAGCAGGAATATATCGATTCCATCCAGGCCGACGTGCGCTGGCTCGGCTTCGACTGGGGCAAGAACCTGTTCTTCGCCTCGGACTATTTCGACCGCCTCTACGAATGGGCGGAGCAGCTGATCCGCGACGGGCTCGCCTATGTCGACGACCAGACCCAGGAGGAGATCCGCGCCTCGCGCGGCACGCTGACCGAGCCCGGCAAGAACTCGCCGTTCCGCGATCGCAGCGTGGATGAAAATCTCGATCTCTTCCGACGCATGAAGGCGGGCGAATTCCCGAACGGCGCGCGCGTGCTGCGGGCCAAGATCGACATGGGTGCGGGCAACATCAATCTGCGCGACCCCGTGCTGTACCGCATCCTGCATGCGCACCATCCGCGCACCGGGACCAAGTGGAGCATCTATCCGAGCTACGACTATGCTCATGGCCAGTCGGACGCCATCGAGGGTATCACGCACTCGATCTGCACGCTGGAATTCGAGGACCACCGGCCGCTCTACGACTGGTTCATCGAGAAGCTGCCGGTGCCGTCGAAGCCGCACCAGTACGAATTCGCGCGGCTCAACCTGACCTACACGCTGCTGTCCAAGCGCGTGCTGACCCAGCTCGTCCGCGAAGGCCATGTCGCGGGCTGGGACGATCCGCGCATGCCGACCATGGCGGGGATGCGCCGCCGCGGCGTGCCGCCGGCCGCCCTTCGCGAATTCGTCAAGCGCATCGGCGTGGCGAAGGCCAACAGCGTCGTCGACGTCGGCATGCTCGAGTTCTGCATCCGCGAGGAGCTGAACCGCACGTCGCAGCGGCGGATGGCGGTGCTGAAGCCGCTCAAGGTCGTGATCGAGAACTATCCGGAAGGGCAGACCGAGGAGCTCGAGGCGATCAATCATCCGGACGATCCCTCGGCCGGCACCCGGAAGATCACGTTCGGCCGCGAGCTCTATATCGAGCAGGACGACTTCATGGAGAACCCGCCGAAAAAGTTCTTCCGTCTGTCGCCGGGCAACGAGGTGCGGCTGCGCTATGCCTATTTCGTCAAGTGCACCGGCGTGATCAAGAACGATGCCGGCGAAGTGGTGGAGCTGCGCTGCACTTACGATCCCGCGACCAAGGGCGGCAACGCGCCCGATGGCCGCAAGGTCAAGGCGACAATGCACTGGCTGTCGGCGGCAACATCCGTGCCTGCGGAAATCCGCGTCTACAACCAGCTATTTGCCAATCCGAGCCCGGACGCCTCGAACTTCGCGGCCGACCTCAATCCGCAGTCGCTGGAAATTCTCGCTGATGGCCGGGTCGAGGCATCGGTTGCGGAAAGCAATTCGACCGAGCCGATGCAGTTCGAGCGCCAAGGCTATTTCGTCCGCGACAAGGACTCGACGCCCGGCAAGCCGGTGTTTTCGCGCACCATCGGCCTGCGCGACACGTTCGCGAAGGAAGTTGCCAAAGGCTGAGGGACCACAATGAGCGACGAAGCCGACGCGATCGTTTCCGCCATCATCGCGAAATGGTGCGCCGGCTTCGCCACGCTCGATGCGGCCGCGCTGTCGTCGCTTTATGGGAAAAATACGTTCTTCTTCGGCTCCAACCCGAAGCTCTACCGGGGCAGGGATGGCGTCGCAGACTATTTCAACGGCCTGCCGCGCTGGCGTCAGCCGAGCGCGTTGTTTTCCGAGGTGAAGGCGGCGCAGGCAGGTCCTGATCTGATCAATATGGCCGCGACCATCTCGTTCGATCTCGCCGGCGAACGCCCCGGTTTCTCGGTCAAGATGAGCTGGGTCATCATTCGCGAGGACGGCGACTGGAAGATCGTCAATCACCACGCCTCGTCGCAGGCGCCGCTGGTCTGACCCGTGGGGCACACGGCATCGTCATTCTCGTGAGAGAACGAACATGCACCTCGCGCGTTGGGGTGGGCCCAACAAGGAACCCACCATGCAGAACATCGCAGAACATATGGAAGTCATCGGCGCCGACGGCGTCCATATCGGCACAGTCGACAAGGTCGAAGGCAATCGCATCAAACTGACCAAGAAGGACAGCGGCGAGGGCAGCCACAAGGGGCATCATCACTTCATCGACAAGGGCCTCGTCGCCGATATCGAGGGCAACAAGGTCCGGCTCTCGGCCAAGGCGGACGTGGCCGTGACGATGGAAGAGGAAAAGTAGCGATCGCGCCCTTTCGTTCCTGATCCGTACCGCTATCCGCCCGCCTGCACGTTCCGGTAGCTTCTGACTTCGTTGCGTATCACCGAGTGCAGAGAATGGCGGAGCCGGGCCGGCCGCTACGGTCGCAGGGGATCGCGGGGACGTGGCCCGCGGGCCGCGCCGCGTCCGCGGGCGGCCTCGCGCCTGCAGGCCTCGACCTCTGGACATCGCTCGCCGAGACCTTGCGCGCGTGGCTACGCGCCGAGGCTGGCGCTGGGCGGCTATTGCCGTGGGTGCCCGTGGCGTTTGGCTGCGGCATCGCGCTTTATTTCTCTGCCGATCACGAGCCGGTGCTGTGGGTCGTTGCAACGACCGCCAGCGCGCTCTTGCTTGGCGCGGCTCTGTTGCGGCGGAGCCGGCTGTTCGCCCCGGCCATCATGATCGCAGCGGTCGCGGCCGGCTTTGCCGTCGCGACCTGGAAGACGGCGCGCATCGCCCACCCGGTGCTGGCAAAGTCGCTCTATTCGGTGTCGTTGTCGGGCTTCGTCGAGGCTCGTGACATCCGCGAGCGGACAGATCGTTTCGTGCTGCGCGTCACCGCGATGGAGGCGCAACGCAGCGACGTCAGGCTCGAGCGCGTGCGCCTGTCGGTCCGCAAAGGCACCGCACCGGAGGTCGGTAGCTTCGTTCAGCTGAAGGCGCGGCTGATGCCGCCGCTCGCGCCGGTGCGACCCGGCAGCTACGATTTTTCGCGTGACATGTTCTTCCAGGGCATCGGCGCCTCCGGTTTTGCAATGGGCGCAATCACGGTGGCGCCGCCGCCTGAGACCGGCGGCTTGCGGCTGCGTTACGCGGCCTTCATGCAAGGCCTGCGCGATGCGATCGATGCCCGCATCCGCGCGACGCTCGACGGTGACAACAGGGCGATCGCGACCGCGCTGCTCACCGGGCGGCGCGATGCGATCACCACGCCGGTCAACGACGCCATGTTCATCTCCGGCCTCGGCCACGTGCTCTCGATCTCCGGTTATCACATGGCCGTCGTTGCCGGTGTCGTGTTCTTCGCGGTACGCGCGCTGCTCGCTCTGATTCCGGGACTGGCGGCGGGCTTCGCCATCAAGAAATGGTCGGCCGCCGCCGCGCTGGTCGCTGCTGCGTTCTACCTGCTGCTGTCGGGCGCGGAGGTCGCGACGCAAAGATCGCTCTTCATGACGGCGGTGGTGCTGATTGCGGTGATGGTCGATCGCCGCGCCATCACCTTCCGCACGCTTGCTGTGGCTGCGCTGATCGTGCTGGCGGTCGCGCCGGAAGCGCTGGTGCATCCGAGTTTTCAGATGTCGTTTGCGGCAACCCTCGGCCTGGTGGCGCTGGTGCAGATCGGCATGCCGAATTTGTTTGCCTCGCCGGACCATTCGGCGACCGCGCGCATTGCGATGTGGGGCGGCCGCGAGATCGCGATGCTGTTCATGGCTTCGCTGATTGCGGGACTTGCGACCACACCCTACGCCGCTTTCCACTTCCACCGTGTCACGCCGTTCGGCGTGCTCGCCAATCTCGGCGCGATGCCGGTGGTCTCGGCGCTGGTGATGCCGGCGGGACTGTTGGGGCTGCTTGCTGCTCCGTTCGGGCTGGACAGCGTGTTCTGGTGGCTGATGGGGATCGGCATCGACTGGATGGTCGCGGTCTCGCGCTGGGTCGCGGCCTTGCCGGGCGCGGTCGGCCGCATCCCGGCGTTCGGAATCGCGCCGCTGATCGTGGCGAGCCTGGGAATCATCGTGCTGGGCTTGTTGCGGACGCCGCTACGCTGGTCCGGCGCCCTGGTGCTGCTGGCAGCGATCCTCTGGGGACTGTCGGCGCGGCAGCCCGACATCCTGATTGCCGGGGATGGCGCGAGCGTCGCCGTGCGGGGCAAGGACGGATATCTGCACCTGATCAGGACGAACAAGGACAGCTTTCTGCTGAGGGAATGGCTCGCTGCCGACGCCGATCCCCGCGATGCGGGCAGAGCCTCGCTGGCCGATGGCGTGTCCTGTGACGAATCCGGCTGCGTGACGCCACTGGCCGACGGGAGGCTGGTCGCGCTGGCACTCCGCGTCGACGCTCTCGCGGACGATTGCAGTCGGGCCGTGCTGGTGGTGACGACACGTCCCGCGCCGCCCGATTGCGCCGCGATGGTGGTCGATCGGCGGCGGCTCGCCAGCCAGAGCGCGCTGGCGCTGGCGCAGCGTGGCGACGGTTTTGCGGTTCAGGCGGTGAGGGCGAGAGGCACGAGCCGCCCCTGGTTGCCGGCCGGCGCCGGCGAGGGTGATTTCGACGGCAGCCTCGCGCCAAAGACGACCGCGTCCCGCATCAAGGACGCAACGCCGGCGGAGACGGACTTGCAGGCCGACGATTGATCTGATGGTGCGGAGCAACGCAGTGGATCGGTGCGTCCGCTCGGATTCGCTGGGCGCAAACTACACCATCTCGCCGGCCACGGCCGGCGATGGCGATTCAATCCTGACCTCCGACCTCGTAGCCGGAGGGCGGCTGTTTCAGCCGATCGGCAGGTGCGTGACGGTAGGCTGCCTGCTGTCGGCGATGATCTGCGCCTTGTGCTCGCGCTCGGTGACCGACTGAGTCACCGGCAGTTGCAGCACGGTCGCCCGCTGGCCTTCGACGAGCTGCGTCACCAGGACATATTTGCCGTCGGGGAATTCGATCGCGTCGTGATGGCGGTCGGGAACGTGCGGATCGATTTTGCCGAACTTGCCCACGCGGGAATTGATGGTGCGCGTCCAGATCCAGCGATTGTCGTAGCGGACGTCGTCGGCGAAGGCGAGCTCCGTTCCCGGCAGCAGGCAGACGGCAACGGACGGATCGGCTGCGGAGGCGAAGCCGCGCGTCGAGGTGCCGCGGAAGCTTGTCGTGACGATCGTCTCGCCGACTTCGGCGGGGCGCGACGCGACGGCATGTAGGCTGTAGTCACACATCGGGTGCTCCTCATGCTGGGATAGCAACCCGCGTCTCTTATCGAGGCGCAGGCCTCTATCAGAGTGGAAGCACGAAAGCTCTGCTTGGTTGTGGGCAAATCTGCGGCTGGCTTCCGCAAGCCGCGATCACATTATCTTTCCCGAATTCAATAGGAACAAAGCCCGTTGCGATGCATTCGGGAGGCGCATGCGCGAATATTGCCGGCTTGGCTGCGGCGGGCGAACTTGATCGCTGGATGGTGTTTCCTCGAACACGCGAGCCGCGACGCGGTGCCATTTGAAGCGGTGCTGTTTCGGTGCTGTTTCCTGGGCGTCGCGAGGAGCCAGCGCCGGAGGAGGGGCCGGATAGTCTGTGCAGAACCAGAACGACTATCCAGCCGGAGCGGACGATGATCCGCTCCAATCTCTGACCGGCGATGCCGGTCGGAAGCGCGCGAGGCGCCAAGCACTTCAGGTATGAAGCACTTCCGGTATCAGTACTTCCGGTAAAGCCCGATCAGCTTGCCCTGAATCTTCACCCGGTTGGGCGGCAGGATGCGGACCTCATAGGCTGCGTTGGCGGGCTCGAGCGCGATCGAGGCGCCGCGACGGCGGAAGCGCTTCAGCGTCGCTTCCTCGTCGTCGATCAGCGCCACCACGATGTCACCGGTATCGGCGCTCTCGTTGCGCTGGATCAGCGCCATGTCGCCGTCGAGGATGCCGGCCTCGACCATGGAATCGCCGCGCACTTCGAGCGCGTAATGCTCGCCGGAGCCGAGCATGTCAGGCGGTACGCTGATAGTATGGCTGCGGGTCTGCAACGCCTCGATCGGCGTGCCGGCCGCGATGCGGCCCATCACCGGCACCGCCACGGGACGCTCGCCCTCGTCAGCCGGCAGGCTGGAGCTCGCACGCACCTTGCCGAGATTGCCCTCGATGACGCTCGGCGTGAAGCCGCGTCGGCTGCCTGCGGCTGCCTGGAGCTCCGGCAGCTTGATGACTTCAATCGCACGGGCGCGGTTGGGCAGGCGTCGGATGAAGCCACGCTCCTCGAGCGCCGTGATCAGGCGATGGATGCCCGACTTCGAGCGCAGATCGAGCGCATCCTTCATCTCGTCGAAGGAGGGCGGCACGCCGCTTTCCTTCAGACGTTCACTGATGAACCGCAGAAGCTCGTATTGTTTGCGCGTTAACATCTCGACCAAAGTCCCCCGGTTGATGTCGTCCGATTCCGAGACGCTGAATTCGGCTATAAGCCGCTACATGCTCGAAACAAATCATGAACGGACACTATATGTTCGATACATGTTCCGCAACTGCTTAATTTACCGTGAACAGAGCAAAGTTCGCGGAACGCGCATTGCCGGACGCTCAGACGGGGAGCCGCAACACTTCGCAAGCCGTGCCGGCTTCGGCCTTCGGCGCGAACGGTGCGCGCACGAGAAGTACCTGTGCTGCAGCGAGATTCGCAAGCAGCGAAGAGTCCTGATGATTGACGGGAAGAACGACGCGCGTGCCATCGTCACGCTCCTCCAGATGCGCGCGCAGATAGTCCTCGCGCTGGTCGTTGGTGCCGACGTCGCGGCCGAGCACGGCGCGTTCACGGTGATGGTGAATCACCGAACGGCCCGACAGGGCGCGAATCAGCGGCACCATGAACAGGAAAGCGCACACATAGGACGACACGGGATTGCCCGGCAGGCCGATCACACCCATTGCGCCGAGCCGTCCGTGCATCATCGGCTTGCCTGGCCGCATCGCGATCTTCCAGAACGCTATCGCGATGCCTTCGTCCCGCAGCGCCTGCTGGACCAGATCGTGGTCGCCGACCGATGCGCCGCCGGTCGTGATCAGGACGTCGGCGCCGCTCTCACGGGCGCTGCGGATGCCGGCGGTGGTCGCCTCCAGCGTGTCGGCGGCAATACCGAGGTCGATGGTCTCGGCGCCCTCGCTGCGGGCGAGCGCGTGCAGGGCGTAGCCGTTGGAATAGACGATCTGGCCGTGGCCGGGCGTGGTGCCCGGCATCACCAGCTCGTCGCCCGTGGCGAGAATCGCGACTTTCGGACGCCTGAAAACGGCAAGGTGCGGATGATTCATGCCGGCGGCGAGCGCGAGGTCGCGCTCGGTGAGACGGCTTCCCTTGCGCAGGAGCACGTCGCCCTCGCGGAAATCGATACCGGCTGGGCGGATGTGCCGTCCGGCGATCGCGGCTTCCTTGATCGTGATACGTTTGCCGGCGACAACAGTGTCTTCCTGGATCACGACGGCATCCGCGCCACCGGGAATGACGCCGCCCGTGAAGATCCGTACGGCCTCGCCGGCGCCGACCCTCCCGGCGAACGGTCGGCCCGCCGCGACTTCGCCGATGACGGTGAGCTCCGAATCGATCGTCGCGGCGTCGGCCGCCCGCACCGCGTAACCGTCCATCGCCGACATCGCCTGCGGCGGCTGCGTGCGCCGCGCCGCGACGTCACGCGCGAGCACGCGATGGTAGGCCTCGTCGAGCGAAATCATTTCTTCCGGCAGTGGCTCTGCATCCGCCAGCACCGCGGCGAGCGCGTCGGAAACCGGCATCAAGGCCACGGCGAAAACTCCTGCTCGGCACGTTCGGGCGAATGTTCCGCAAGTCTTCTAGCCGAGCGCGGGCGCAGAGGCAAAAACGGGGGCAGTCATCCCGCCGCTTCGCATCGTTCCGGAAGCCGGGATCAAGCGCGTCGCGGCATGATCCGAAGAACGTGAGAGATCGGCAGGAAAGTGGTCATCGAAGCCACGAAATCACCGGCCTGCATCGATCAGCTGCCTGCCTGCCCGGATGTTACGTCGGGCGCCTTGGATCCCTTATCCTTGTCGGGCAACGGATCGGCCTGGGATTTCAGATCGGCGGCCTTGCTCACAAGCTTGGCGGAAAGATCCGAATCTGAAGTTGTCCTGGCGAATTCAAGAAGAAGAGAGGCCTGCTTGGTGAGGTAGGTCTTGCCCAACACGATGATGCATCCGTCCGTAGAAGTCCCAGCGGACTCTAAGAGTCCGGAAGGCGGTATTCCGTTCCGGGAACTCTGTACAAAAATGCACAAAGTGATCGGGTTCCTCAATTTTTTCAAAATTGTTCCCGTCGGGTTTCGCGACGACAGATAGTCGTCAGATGCCCAATGCCTTCAATGCGTTCCCGACGTCCCGGGGCGAGGTCACATGCACCGCCGTCAAGCCGCGCGCCCGCGCTCCCTCGATATTTTCGGCAAGATCATCGAAGAACACGATACGCCCGGCGGGCACGCCGATCGCCGCAACGACGTGGTCGAAGGCCTTCGCGTCCGGCTTGCGCAGGCCGATGCTGGACGACAAATACAGCTCGCGGAAATGGCCGAGGAGGTCGGCATATTCCCTCGAGAAATGGTCCACATGCGGCCGGTTGGTGTTGGAGAAGGCGTAGAGCGGGATCTGCTTCGCTGCCCGCGGCAGCAGCTCGGCGATATCAGGCATTTCGCCGGCGAAGATCGCGTTCCAGCCTTCCAGGAACTGCGCATCCGAAATGCCGATTCCGAGCGAGGCTCGCAATGAGGCGAAATAGTCCTCATCGCTGATCTTCCCCATCTCGTGCAACCGATAGGCTTCGCTGTCCCGCACATAGCGCGCGACGATGGATTCGGGCTCGCAACCGGCATGTCCCGCCCAGCAGGCGATTGCCTTGGAGAAATCGATATCGAGCACCACGCGGCCGAGATCGAACAGGAGCGCATCCGCAGCTCCGGGAGACAGCGATGTCACCTGCATCCTTTCACTCAGTATCGATATGGCTCGTGGTCGAACAGCGGAAACGCGCTGAACACACTCGGCGCGTTGGTTGCGGTCGCCTGGTGCAGGCAGGATTTGTTGACCTCGGCGAACGAGGTCGCACCCAGGAGGCCGAGACAGCGCAGCACTTCGTCCTCGAGCAGCTCCAGCATGCGCGCCACGCCGGCTTCGCCGGCGGCCGCCAACGCCCAGCATTGCAGCCGGCCGATGCCGACGAGGTCGGCGCCCGCCGCGATTGCCTTGACGATGTCGGTGCCGCGACAGACGCCACCATCGACCATGATCTTGGCGCGGCCCTTCACGGCGTCAACGATCTCGGGCAGGACATGCAAGGCGCCGCGACCGTGATCGAGCTGACGGCCGCCATGGTTGGAGACGTAGATCCATTCGACGCCGTGATCGATCGCGATCAGTGCGTCCTCTGACGTCGCGATGCCCTTGAGGATCAGCGGGATCTTGAACTTGTCCTTGATCATCTTCACGGTCCGCCACTCCAGACCCTTCTGGTAGTCGCCGCCGGTGGCGCGCAGGCGGCTCTCGCGAACGTAGCGCTTGGCGATGTCACGTTCGCGACGGCTGTAATGAGCGGTGTCGACGGTCAGGCAGAAGGCGGCATAGGCGTTCTTCTCGGCCCGGCTGACGACGTCGGCGACGAAGGCGTCGTCGCCGCGCACATAGAGCTGGTAAAGGCGCAGCGCGTCGGGCGCAGCTTCGGCGGTCTTTTCCAGGCCGGGCTCGGACACCGAACTGAGCATGTGCGCCGCACCGAAAGTGCCGCAGGCGCGTGCCACGCTCGCCGCACCATCCGGGTCGAAGATCTCGAGCGCGCCGACGGGGGCGAGCAAGACCGGCAGGCGCATCTTGCGGCCGAACTGCTCGACCGAGCCGGTGACCTTGCGGACATCGCGCAGCACGCGCGGGCGGAAGGCGATCTCGTCCAGCGCCGTGCGGTTGCGACGCATCGTGGTCTCGGTCTCGGCCGCGCCGACGATATAGTCCCAGGCATTCTGGTTGAGGTTGGCGCGGGCTTTCCGGATGAATTCATGCAGATTCTGGAACGGCTCGGTGCTGGCGCCGAGCTCGACGTTCCTTTCCGGTTGGATGCGGGGTGCCTCGTTCATTGTTATCCTCCCGAGAATTTGAAGCCTTCCCTCATCGCCTAACCCGTCCGGGGCGCCAAAACCATCCTAAAATGGCATGGCTGCGAGGCGTGGGCCGGCCGCCCCCCGCTGCGCACGAACCGGGTCCTGCAACGTTGCCGAAAGTTTAGGTCCGGACGAGGGGATTTTTACGGTGTACCCGCCGGCGTGGCATCCCGGCCTTGAAGAAACCAGAATGGTATTGTGAGAAGCAGGCTGGATCGCCATTTGCATGGCGGCTCTCCAGCCCCACCGAACCGCGAAGCAAAAAGGCCAGCCTATTCATGCGGAAAACCCTGCTGTTTCCACTGGGCGCGCTCACCGGAGCGTGTCTGACCCTTTTGGTAGCCAGTCCGCACGGCGGCGTATGGGCGGCACGGGCGGCAGCGAGCGCGGATGACGCCTATTCCAAGCTCAATTTGTTCGGCGAAGTGTTCGAGCGGGTGAAGGCGAGCTATGTCGAGAAGCCCGACAATGCCAAGCTGATCGAAGGCGCGATCACCGGCATGGTGACCTCGCTCGATCCGCACTCGCGCTACATGAACGACAAGGCCTGGACCGAGATGCAGGAGACCACCTCCGGCGAGTTCGGCGGGCTCGGCATCGAGGTCACGATGGAGGAGGGGCTGGTCAAGGTCGTCTCGCCGATCGACGACACGCCGGCCTCCAAGGCCGGCATCATGTCCGGCGACCTCATCAGCAAGATCGACGGCGATGCCGTGCAGGGCATGACGCTCGAGCAGGCCGTCAACAAGATGAAGGGGCCGGTCGAGACCCAGACCAAGCTCACGATCGTGCGCAAGGGGGCCGACGCCCCGCTCGACGTCGCGATCAAGCGCGAGATCATCCATGTGCGCCCGGTGCGCTTCCATGTCGAGAACGGCGATATCGGCTATATCCGCGTCACCTCGTTCAACGAGCAGACCACCGATGGCCTGAAGAAGGCGATCGCATCGATCGCCAAGGAGGTTCCGCCGGAGAAGCTGGTGGGCTACGTGATGGACCTGCGCAACAATCCAGGCGGATTGCTCGACCAGGCCGTATCGGTGTCGAGCGCGTTCCTGCAGCGTGGCGAGGTCGTCTCGACCCGCGGCCGCAATCCGGAAGAGACCCAGCGCTTCACCGCGCATGGTGGCGACCTCACCAAGGGCAAGCCGCTGGTGGTTCTCGTCAACGGCGGCTCGGCCTCGGCCTCGGAGATCGTGGCCGGCGCCCTGCATGACCACAAGCGCGCGACGCTGATCGGCACGCGCTCGTTCGGCAAGGGCTCGGTGCAGACCATCATTCCGCTCGGCACCGGCAACGGCGCGCTGGCGCTGACCACGGCGCGCTACTACACGCCTTCGGGCCGCTCGATCCAGGCCCAGGGCATCGCGCCCGACATCGAGATCCTCCAGGACGTGCCGGCCGAGCTGAAGGGCCGGATGGACACCATGGCGGAGTCCCAGATGCGCGGTCATCTCCAGGCGGCCGATGGCACCGAGCAGACCGGGTCGCAGTCCTATGTCCCGCCGGAAGCCAAAGACGACAAGGCCCTGCATACGGCCTACGACTTCCTGCACGGCCAAACCGCGAATGCGGTCGCCGCCAAGCCGGCGTCGAAGGCTGCGGTGCCGAACTAATTGATCGCCTGTCGAGATGCCGCAGGGTGGGCAAAGGAGCGTAAGCGCCGTGCCCACCGGTTCTGCATCCGCGGCGAGACAAGAGGTGGGCACGCTTCGCTTTGCCCACCTACGAAGCGCTTCCTCACACATTCCAACGGATGACTAGCTTGCCTCGCGGCGACGGCCTTCGTTGCCGCCGCGCTGTGCGAGACGGCTGCGATGGACCGCGAACAGCTCCAGCACCTTGTCGGCCGGCTTCGCCGCGCTGAACAGATAGCCCTGCATCTCGGAGCAGCCGAGCGCGCGCAGCAGACGCTGCTGCTCCTCGGTCTCGACACCCTCGGCCGTGGTGGTCATGCGGCGGGCGGCCGCGAGATTGACGACGGCCTGCACGATGCTGGCGGAGCCATCGGGGCCGGCGATGTCGTCGACGAAGCAGCGGTCGATCTTGATCTTGTCGAACGGGAAGCGATGCAGATAGCTCAGTGAGGAGTAGCCGGTGCCGAAATCGTCGAGCGCGATGCGGACGCCGATGGCGCGGAGTTGATGCAGGATCGCAAGCGCGGTGTCGTCGTCGCGGATCAGCACCGCCTCGGTGATCTCGAGCTCGAGCCGGCTCGCCGGCAAATTGGAGGCGGCAAGCGCCGCCATGATCTTCAGCGCCAGCGTGCCGCTCTTGAACTGCACCGGCGAGACGTTGACGGCGAGGCGGATGTCGTCGGGCCAGTTCGCCGCGTCCCGGCAGGCGGTCGCCAGCACCCATTCGCCAATCTCGTTGATCAGGCCCGTGTCCTCGGCGATCGGGATGAACTCGGCCGGCGAGACCATGCCGCGCACGGGATGGCGCCAGCGCACCAGCGCCTCGCAGCCGGTGATGCGGTCGTCCTTCAGGCTGAGGCATGGCTGGTAATAAACTTCGAGGCCGCCTTCGCGCCCGCCTTGAGCGATGGCGTGGCGCAGGTCGATCTCGAGCTGCCGCCGCTCGTGGATCTTGGCGTCCATCTCCGGTTCGAAAAAGCGATAGGTGCGACGCCCTGCGGCTTTGGCCGCGTACATCGCCATATCCGCGTTCTTCAGGATCTGGTCCAGCGCCGTTCCATGTTGCGGCGCCAGCGCGATGCCGATGCTGGCGTCGGTGGCAAGATGATGTCCCATGCAGTCGAACGGCGCGCGGATGGCCTCGAACACCCGCGCGACGAGCTCGTTGACCTGATCCAGCGACGTTACCGCGCTCTGGACGATGGCAAATTCGTCGCCGCCGAGGCGCGCCACGAAGTCCGCCGGACTCGCACACCGCCGGAGGCTCTGCGCGACCGACTTCAGGAGCTCGTCGCCGACGAGATGTCCGAGCGCGTCGTTGACGCCCTTGAACTCGTCGATGTCGATGTAGTGCACCGCGAGCTGTTCGCCCCCGGCGACCAGATTGAGTTCCTGACGCAGATGCTCGTGGAACATGGTGCGGTTGGGCAGGTCGGTCAGCGCGTCGTAATGAGCGAGATGGGTGATGCGCTCCTCGATGCGCCGGCGCTCCGTGATGTCCTCATGCGTCGCCACCCAGCCGCCGTCCGTGAGCGGTTCGTTGACGATCTGGATCGAGCGACCGTCGGAGGTCTCGACCACCATGGAATTGCGCACATGGATGTCGCGCAGGACCCGCGCGACATATTGGTCCACATCGCCGGTGAACGAGCCGGTGGCTTTGCGGTGCGCAATGATGTCGTGGAAGCTGCTGCCGGGTCTCACGATTTCGGCCGACAGTCCGTACATCTCGATGTAGCGCTGATTGCAGATCACGAGCTGCTGCGAGGCGTCGAACAGCAGCAGGCCCTGGGTCATGTTGTTGACGGCGCGGTCGAGGCGCTGCTTTTCCAGCGTCAGCCGTTCCCGCGAAAGGCGATGCTGCTCAAGGAGCTTGCGTACGATCGCGATCAGCACGCCCGCGATGGCGAGCGCGGAAGAGGCGGCAACCGAGATCAGGATGCCGATCTGCTCGCGCCAGTCCGTGAGGGCCGTCGCGCGCGCCGTGGTGGCCATCATCAGGATCGGGAAGTGAGGCAGGGCGTGTGAGGAAATCAGCCGGTCCTCGCCGTCGACGGGGCTCATGAAGCGGCCGGCAAAATGGTCGAGCCCGAAAACCCTTTGATGCGCGAACGGACCGTTCTTGAAATTCCGCCCCATCAATTCGTTGGAATGGGGATAACGCGCGAGCATCGTGCCGTCCCGGTGCAGCATGGAGATCGTCGTGCTTTCGCCGAGCACGGCGGACTCGAAGAATTTTTCGAAGTTTGCCGGCTCGATGCCGCGTCCGACCACACCCATGAATTCACCGTTCGGTCCGACGACCTTGCGCACGATCAGGATGGTCCAGGCGCCGGAGATGCGGCTGTAGAGTGGTTCGATCAGGACTTCGGGAGCGTTGGGATCGTACCGGAAGGTCCGGAAATAGGCGCGATCGGCAACGCTCACGTTCGGGGCCGGCCATGCCGTCGACGAATTGATCAAATTGCCTTCGGCATCGATGATATTGAGTCCGCCTATGTAGGGCAGCGCCTCGATCTTCGAACGCAGCATCCGGTGGAGGTCCTGGCCGGAGAGGCGTTTGCGATAGTCCGCCGCACTGGTGATGCCGCTCGCGCGGACGTAGTCGACGAAATCTTTCTGGATGACTGCGAAATCCTGCAATTGCTGGTCGAAATGATGGGCCAGCATCAGCACGGTGTTTTCCAGCTCGCGGCCGGAGCTGCGCAACGCACGTTCGCGGAAATTCTGCGCCATCAGCGTCGCGCCGACGGCGATCGCAGCGATCAGCAGCGTGCCGCCCACCACCAGCCAGCGGATTGGTCCGCTGCGCACGAAGGCCTGGTCCAAAAGGCGACTGCCGAATCCCGTCATCATGATCGATCGTTGTCGTGCACACGTCAGGGTCAATTCCTGGCCCCGGAAACATCCGTTGGTTTACGGGAACGGAGTGGAGGCGAAGTTAGCAAGCTGGGTTAATGCGCCGTGAATGGACGCTTACAAAAGCAATCAATATGCGATCGAGTATGGCCTGATCGCCGCCGGCATCGCGCTTGCGATTACCGCTGTCGTGAACTGCCTGGGCAGCAAGCTCAATTCAAATTCGGCTCGATCAGCGCGTCGCTGACGTAGCAGCGCCAATCAGACGCGGTAGTGGCCGGACTTGCCGCCGAGCTTCTCGACCAGGTGGATGCCTTCGATCCGCACGCCGCGTTCCACCGCCTTGATCATGTCGTAGATGGTGAGGCAGGCGACCGAGACGGCGGTGAGGGCTTCCATCTCGACGCCGGTCGGGCCGGTGACCTTCACGCTGGCGCGGACGAGGCAGCCCGGCAGCTTCGCGTCGGGCTCGATCTCGACCGTCACCTTCGACAACGCGAGCGGATGGCAGAGCGGGATCAGTTCCGCGGTGCGCTTGGCGGCCATGATGCCGGCGATGCGGGCGGTGCCGAGCACGTCGCCCTTCTTGGCGTTGCCGGACACGATCAGGTCAAGCGTCGCCCTGGTCATCACGACACGTCCTTCCGCGACCGCGAGCCGCTCGCTCGCGGGCTTGTCCGACACGTCAACCATCCGCGCCTCGCCGGAGGCGCCGATATGGGTGAGGGCAGGGCCGGCCTTGGTCGGTTTGGCCTTTGCGGGCTTACGCGCCATCAGTTCGTGCCCGTGGCGCGCGCGGTCTCGCGCGCCAGCAGCGTGCGGGTCGCAGCGGCAATGTCGGCTTGCCGCATCAGGCTCTCGCCGACCAGGAAGGTCGACATGCCGACGCGCTCGAGCCGGGCGAGATCGGCGGGCGTGAAGATGCCGCTCTCGCCGACCATCAGCCGGTCGCCGGGAATCAGCGGCGCCAATGTTTCGCTGGTCGCAAGGGTGGTTTCGAAGGTGCGCAAATTGCGATTGTTGACGCCGATCATCTGCGAACGTAGCTTCAGCGCGCGGTCAAGCTCGGCGCGGTCGTGGATCTCGATCAGCACGTCCATGCCATAGGCGATGGCGGCATCCTCGAGCTCTTTGGCCGTGGCATCATCGAGCGCCGCCATGATGATCAGGATGCAGTCGGCGCCGTGCGCGCGGGCCTCCGCCACCTGATAAGTGTCGAACATGAAATCCTTGCGCAGCACCGGCAGTGACGTTGCCGCGCGGGCCGCCACCATGAAGTCGAGATGGCCCTGGAACGAGGGCGTGTCCGTCAGCACCGACAGGCAGGCAGCGCCGCCGGCCTCATAGGCCCTGGCCAGCAGCGGCGGATCGAAATCGGCGCGGATCAGGCCCTTTGACGGCGAGGCCTTCTTGACCTCCGCGATCAGCGCGAAGTCGCCATTGGCGTGCTTGGCCTTGATCGCGTGCACGAAGCCGCGCGGTGCTGCTTGCGCCCTGGCCTTCGCCTCCACCGCCGACAGCGGGTGCGCGCGCTTGGCCGCCGCGATTTCCTCGCGCTTGTAGGCTTCAATCTTGGTCAAGATGTCCGACATGTCAGGCTCAGCCGTTCGAGACCGCGATCAGATGTTTCAGCCGCGCGCTCGCCGCGCCGCTGTCGAGCGATTTTGCGCCGATCACGACACCTTCCTTGAGATCCCTGGCACGCCCCGCCACGACCAATGCGGCAGCGGCGTTGATCAACGCGACGTCGCGATAGGGGCTCGGCTTGCCGTCGAGCACGCTCTGCAAGGCGATAGCGTTGGCGTCGGCGTCGCCGCCTTTGAGTGCTCCGGCCTCGCAGCGCGGCAGGCCCGCGTCCTCCGGCGTCACCTCGAAATTCCGGATCTCGCCATTGTGGAGCGCGGAGACGAAGGTCGGGCCGGTGAGGGTGATTTCGTCGAGGCCGTCGGAACCGTGCACGACCCAAGCGGATTCGGAGCCAAGGTTCTTGAGCACTTGCGCCAGCGGCTGCACCCATTGCCGGGAGAACACGCCGACCATCTGCCGTTTCACGCCGGCCGGATTGGACAAAGGACCGAGCAGGTTGAAGATCGTGCGTGTCGCAAGCTCCACCCGGGTCGGGCCGACGTTCTTCATGGCGGGATGATGGGCGGGGGCGAACATGAAGCCGATGCCGCATTCGCGTATGCAGCGGCCGACCTGTTCGGGCCTCAGATCGATCTTCACCCCGAGCGAAGCCAGCACGTCGGCGGCGCCCGAACGCGACGACAGCGCGCGGTTGCCGTGCTTGGCCACCGGCAGACCGGCGCCCGAAACAATGAAGGAGGCGCAGGTCGAAACATTGACCGAGCCGGAGCCGTCGCCGCCGGTGCCGACGATGTCGACCGCGTCCGCGGGCGCATCGACCGTGAGCATCTTGGAGCGCATTGCCGAGACAGCGCCGGTGATCTCGTCCACGGTCTCGCCGCGCACCCGCAGCGCCATCAGCAGGCCGCCCATTTGCGAGGGCGTAGCCTCGCCGGACATCATGGCGTCGAAGGCGGAAGCCGCTTCGTCACGCGACAGGCTGGCGCCGGTCGCCACTTTTCCAATGATCGATTTCAGGTCGTCCATCGCGTGCTTTCAACTCACTGGTTCGCGCCGGTCACCTGCGCGAAGGCGGCCTGATTAATGGTGGTCCCGATGTCGGTTTCAAGCTTGTTGACGTAGGAAGCGACCTGCTCCTCGGTCTGCGCGCGGTCGAGACTGTCCTTCAGCTTCTTGACGGCATCGGAAGCGGCATCGACGGTGGGATCGATGATCTCGGCAACGCGGAACACGATCACCTCGGTGCCGCCGGTCACTGCCGTCTGCCCGACGCCGTCCTTGGCGACGCGGAAGGCGGCCGACACGACGGCTGCGGGCACGCTGGCGGGCGAGTCGTCGCGCTTGAAGCCGGTGGCGGTCTCGACCTTGGCGCCGATCGCGGCTGCTTCGTCGGCGAGCTTGGCGCCGGATTCGAGCTTCCGCACCATCTCGGTCGCCTTGGCCTTCAGCTTGGTCGCGATCTGGTCCTGGCGCCAGCGCGCCTCGACCTGATCGTGGACCTCGTCGAGATTGCGGTCGCGCGAGGGCGTGATGGCAAGCACGTCGTACCAGACATAACCGCCCTTGAAAGAGATCGAGTCGTTGTCGACCCCGACATCGGTGTTGAAGGCTTGCGACACCACGTCGAGGCCCTGCGGAATGCCGGTGACCGGCTGACCGCTCGGGGCGCGACCGGAACGGTCGACGGCGTCGATGGTCACGGCAGTGAGGCCGAGCTTCTGCGCCGCGTCGACCACGCTGGCACCGCCGCCGCGCTCGTCTTCCATCTTGTCGCGGAGATCGGCGACCTTGACGCGCGCGCGCTCGGTGGCGATCTCGCGCTTGATGTCGGCGGCAACGCTCGCGTAGTTCGCCTCCACGCCCGGCTCGATCTTTTCGACCTTAACGATCGACGTGCCGAGACGGCCCTGGATCGGCTGGCTGATTTCACCGGCGGGAAGCGCGAAGACGGCGTCTCCAACTGCGGGATCGAGCGACGACTTGGTCACGAGCCCGAGATCGACGTCGGACGCGCTCAGTCCGCGCTCCTTGCCGAGGTCCTCGAACGACGTCCCGCTGGTGAGCCGCTCGCGCGCGGCCTGCGCCTCGGCGGCGTTGGGAAATACGATCTGCTGGATCTGGCGCTTCTCCGGCGTGCCGAGCCGGTCCTTGCGCTGGTCAAACGCTTTCTTGGCGTCCTCGTCCGACACCTCGCTCCACTTGCCGATCTCCTCCGGCGAGACCACGACGAACGCGATCTTGCGATATTCGGGCGCGCGGAACTGGACCTTGTGATCCTCGAAATAGGCCGCGAGCGCCTCGGGCGATGGCGCGTCGATGGTGCCTGCCTGGGCTGCGTCGAGCCTGACGAATTCAATGGCGCGCTGCTCGTTCTGGAAGCGCGTCAGCACGTCGAGCATCGCCTTCGGCGGCTCGAGGCCGGCACCGATCGTGCCGGTGATCTGTCGGCGCAGCGAGACCTTGCGCTGCTCCGAGACGTAGCGCAGCTCGGTATAGCCGAAATTGCGGATCACGGACTGGAAGCGGTTCGAATCGAAGTTGCCGCCGACGCCCTTGAAGTTCGGGTCGTTCATGATGAGCTGGCGGATCTGGTCGTCGGACTGGCCGAGCCCGAGCCGGCGCGCCTCTTCGTCGAGGGCGGCTTCCGCGATCGTCTGCTGGAGCACCTGACGGTCAAGGCCGAAGGCGCGCGCCTGTTCAGGCGACAGCGGCCGGCCGAACTGACGGCTGATCTGCTGGAGGCGATCGGTGTAAATCTGGCGGAACTCGTTCAGCGAAATCTCGGTGCCGCCGACCTTGGCCACGGTGGATTGTCCAAAGCCCTTGAAGATGTCGGCAATGCCCCAAACGCCGAAACTGATGATCAGCACGCCCATCACAACGGCCATAATGGTCTTGCCGAGCCAGTTTGATGAGGCCTTACGCATTCCTCGAAGCATTTGGTCCAACTTGTTTGGCAGGAGGGGAACGGGAGCGCGTCTTAATGCAGATTCCGCAAAAGCGCGTCACCAAATTGATCAATCATCATAAAGTGGTGGCTTTCCCCCCGCAACCTCGGGTCCGGCAGGCTTTCGATCCCTGCGGTTAAAAGCCCCTGGTCTCTGGAACTGCCACGGGACCTCTGCTAGCGCATGAACAAGCCAAATTTTGCTGGAATCTGACATGACCGATGCCATCCGCCCCCTGATCGCCGGCAATTGGAAAATGAACGGCCTGAAGGCCTCGACTGCCGAATTCGACGCCATGCTCAATGGTGCGGCAGAAGTGGCCGGCAAAGCCGATCTGCTGGTTTGCCCGCCGGCGACCCTGATCGCAGCTTTCGCCGAAAAGGCCCGCGGCAAGAAGGTCGCGGTGGGAGCCCAGGATTGCCACCCCAAGGCCTCCGGCGCCCATACCGGCGACATCGCCGCCGAAATGCTTGTGGATTCGGGTGCGACCGCGATCATCGTCGGCCATTCCGAGCGCCGCGCCGACCATGGCGAGGGCGATGCCCTGATCCGGCAGAAGGCCGAGGCCGCCTGGCGCGCCGGGGTGACGGCGATCGTCTGCATCGGCGAGACGCAAGGCCAGCGCGATGCGGGGCACACCCTCGATATCCTGCGCGGCCAGCTCAACGGCTCGCTGCCGGCTGGCTCGACCGCCGCCAATCTGGTCGTGGCCTATGAGCCGGTCTGGGCAATCGGCACCGGCCTGACCCCAACATCCCGGGATGTCGAGCAGATTCATGGCTTTATCCGGGAATTCTTGACCTCCAGGTTCAAGGCCGACGGCGCCGGGATGCGGATCCTCTATGGCGGCTCGGTCAAGCCGTCGAACGCGGCGGAGCTGATGGCCGTGAAGAACGTCAATGGCGCGCTGGTCGGCGGGGCCAGCCTGAAGGCGGTCGATTTCCTTGCGATTGCGCAGGGCTGTCCCTAGCTAACTTCAAACCTTAGGACCCGGCCGATCGGGGGTGGCAATGACCCGTCTGATCGTGTAACACCGCGCAACTTCAGGAAAACCCGCGAAGCACGATTGGCCGCCGTCTCGGCGCTGTCGGCTTGTGACGGAAGGACACTATGCAGACTGTTGTCATCGTCATTCACCTCATGATCGTCACCGTCATGATCGGCGCCGTCCTGCTCCAGAAGTCCGAAGGCGGGGGCCTTGGCATGGGAGGTGGCGCAGGCTTCATGTCGAGCCGCGGCACCGCGAACCTTCTGACGCGGACCACCGCGATCCTGGCGGTCGGCTTCTTCCTCACCAGCCTGTTCCTGTCCTGGTATGCCGGCTACGACCGCAAGCCGTCGTCGATCATCGGCGCGCCGGCGTCGCAGACCCAGCCGGCCGGTGGCGGGCCTATCGCGCCGCCGACCTCGGGCGGCATCCTGGATTCGCTGAAGAAGGCCGACGAGCAGCAGCAGGCGCCGGCACCGAGCGGCCCGCAGGTACCGCGTTCGCAATAAAGCAGGGGGGCCATGCAGGGCGGCTTCTACCGTCCTGCATCAACAATCCCCATCAAGGCTCTGTCACCACTCTCAGTTCTGGCTCACCCACAGCCCCGCAAAATGTTTGGGGCGGAATACGAATCGCTTTGGCGAATCGAATTCGAGGGATTAGAGGTTAAGCCCCATGGCGCGGTACATATTCATCACCGGCGGCGTGGTTTCTTCGCTCGGCAAGGGTCTGGCTTCAGCGGCACTCGGTGCCCTGTTGCAAGCCCGGGGCTACAAGGTCCGCCTCCGCAAGCTCGACCCCTATCTCAACCTCGATCCCGGAACGATGTCGCCGTATCAGCACGGCGAAGTGTTCGTGACCGATGACGGCGCGGAGACCGACCTCGATCTCGGTCACTATGAGCGCTTCACCGGGCGGCCAGCGACCAAGGCCGACAACATCACGACCGGGCGTATCTATCAGGACATCATCTCCAAGGAACGGCGCGGGGATTATCTCGGCGCGACTATCCAGGTGGTTCCGCATGTCACCAACGCCATCAAGGATTTCGTCCTCGACGGCAATGACGATTACGACTTCGTGCTGGTCGAGATCGGCGGCACCGTCGGTGACATCGAGGGCCTGCCGTTCTTCGAGGCGATCCGCCAGCTCAAGAACGAGCTGCCGCGCGATCACGCCATCTACATTCATCTGACGCTGCTGCCTTACATCCCGAGCGCCGGTGAGCTGAAGACAAAGCCGACGCAGCACTCCGTCAAGGAGCTGCGCTCGATCGGCATCCAGCCGGACATCCTGCTCTGCCGTACCGATCGCGAGATCCCCAAGGAGGAACGGCGCAAGCTCGGGCTGTTCTGTAACGTGCGCGAGAGCGCCGTCATCGAGGCGCGCGACGCCGACAGCATCTACGCGGTCCCTCAGGCTTACCATGCGGCAGGCCTCGACGACGAAGTGCTGGCCGCCTTCGGCATCGGCTCGCGGATTCCGCCGGAGCTGCGGAGCTGGCAGCAGATCAACGAGCGCATCCGCAATCCCGAGGGCAACGTCACCATCGCCATCGTCGGCAAATACACCGGCATGAAGGATGCGTACAAGTCGCTGATCGAGGCGCTCTCGCATGGCGGCATCGCCAACAAGGTGAAGGTCAATCTCGACTGGATCGAAAGCGAGATCTTCGAGAAGGAAGATCCCGCGCCGTTCCTCGAGCACGTCAACGGCATTCTGGTGCCCGGTGGATTCGGCCAGCGCGGCGCCGAAGGCAAGATTCGCGCGGCGCAGTTCGCGCGCGAGCGCGACGTGCCGTATTTCGGCATCTGCTTCGGCATGCAGATGGCGGTGATCGAGGCCGCTCGGAATCTTGTCGGGATCGAGGAGGCCAACTCCACCGAGTTCGGCCCGACCAAGGAGCCCCTGGTCGGCCTGATGACGGAATGGCTGCGCGGCAACGAGCTTGAGAAGCGGACCAACGCCGGCGATCTCGGCGGCACGATGCGCTTGGGCGCCTATCCCGCGGCGCTCAATCGCGGCAGCCGCGTCTCCGAGGTGTATGGCGGCGCGACCGAGATTTCCGAGCGCCACCGCCATCGCTACGAGGTCAACACCGCCTACAAGGATCGCCTCGAGCAGCACGGGCTGAAATTCTCCGGCCTGTCGCCCGACGGCGTGCTGCCGGAGATCGTCGAGTACGAAGATCACCCCTGGTTCATCGGCGTCCAGTTCCATCCCGAACTGAAGTCGCGCCCCTTCGAGCCGCATCCGCTGTTCGCGTCGTTCATTCGGGCAGCGATGGTGCAGAGCCGCCTGGTGTAATCGGCTCAGGGCGTGGCGGTGCAGTCACGCCCGAGATGTATCGGCTCCGGCGCGGCCGGCATGGACGTATCAGGCGCAAGCGATCCCGTGACGAGCTTCATCTGCGGCCGCCGCGTCAGCTTGTAGACGGCGGCCGGCGGCACGTTCAGCAGGGCACGATCCACCAGCTTTGCGCGCAAGCCTAACCGATCGAGCACGGGCCGCGGGATCGGGCAACTCATGCCGTAGGTGAACTGGTAGAACGCGCCGCCGGGGCGGACGTGACTGAACGCGCCACCGACGATCGAGACGACCTTGCGCGTCGACATGTTGAGCAGCGGCAGGCCGCTCACGACCGCGCCGACGGGCGCGCCCTCATAGAGGCGCTCCGTTGCCAGCCGCCCCGCATCCATCCACAAGACGCGCGCGTTGGGGAAACGCATCTGGAGCACCTTCATGAAGTCGGAGCCGTATTCGATCAGCGTGAGGTCCTGCTGACGCACGCCGCGTTTGAGCAGCTTGTAGGTAAATGCGCCCGTGCCGGGGCCGAGCTCGAGAACAGGACCGGTCGATGCGGTGATCTCGCGGGTGATGAGATCGGCCAGCGCCGCGCCTGACGGCGCGATCGCGCCGACGCGGCGCGGGGCTGACATCCATGACAGGAAGAACGAGAGGAAATCGTTGGGCATGCGCACTCCGGCATCTTGGTTGCGCCTCGCAGATCAGCGGTGAGGCGGCCGAACAATCGCTTGAGTGCATTGCGACAGCATTGCGTGCCGCACGCTGATTGCGTCAATTCTCCCGGACTGGCGGCAGTGACATGCTGAAGCACGCGCCGCCGATCGCTGCGTCCGCGACCGAGATGTGGCCGCCATGCAGGAGCACGATCTCGCGCACCATGTTGAGGCCGAGGCCGGCACCGCGATCGAGCGGTGACAGCCGGTAGAACGGCTCGAATATCTGTTCGCGCTGATCGGCCGGGATGCCGGCGCCTTCGTCCGTGACTTCGATGCTCGCGGGCCTGCTGACACGAATGCCGATGGTACCACGGCGAGGGCCGTGCTGGATCGCATTCTGCACGAGGTTCGTCAGCGCGCGCTCCAGCGCCGCCGCATCGCCGATCGTTTCGACCGGCGTGGAGGGGGCGTCGAGCGCCAGCTCGTAGCCGGCGGCAATGACCAGCGGCGCGAGATCCGCGGCCGCGCTTTGCGCGATTGCAACGAGGTCGACGCGCGTGAAGGGATGGCCGCAGCGGTCGAGCCGCTGAATGTCCAGCAGTTGCTCGGCAAGCGTAGCCAGCCGCGCGGAATCCTCCAGCAGCCGGGTCTTGTCCGGCCCCGCGGGGAGCGACTCCAGTCGCGTGTTCAGGATTGCGATTGGCGTGCGCAACTCGTGTGCGGCATCGGCGACGAATCGCTTGTGGCGGGCATAGCCCTGGTCTAGTCGCGCCAGCGCGTCGTTGACCGCGGTCACGAGCGGTACGACCTCCAGCGGAATTCGGTCCAGCGACAGCCGGGCGCCGCGTTGATGGATGTCGATGCGCCGCGCCTGGTCCGCCGTTGCATCGAGCGCCTCGAAGGCGCGCCGCACGATCATCGGTGTGGCGATGAACGTCGCCGTTCCCATGAGGAGCAGGCCGGGCAGGGCGATGCCGAGCAATGCAAGCGAAGTCATGAACAAAGCCTTGGCGCCGGTGAGCTTGCCTTGCGTCGCCGTGATGATCTGCACATTGCCGGCGTCGGTGTCGACCCGCTTCAGCCGCGCCGGGGGCTTACGCGGGTCGTCCTCCAACAGCTGCCAACCGAGCCGCGCCTGGCTGATCTGGTCGAGGCTGCTGCCGATGGCGGCGAATTCGGCCGGCACGGCGCCTTCGCTGAGTGAATGTCCCTGCCTGTCGCGGACCAGGAACCAGAGATCGGGGGTCTCGCTGCGCAATTGTTTCAGTTCGGTCGTCGACCGCAGGACCAGGTCGCCTTGCGCGTCGCGCGCGAGCGCGCGCTGGACGATGTCGATCACGCGATCTTCGTCGCGCCCGGCGATCACGAACCCCGACGCGCTCAATGCCCCGACGACGACGGCAACGAGCGCCGTCAGCAGCACCGCCTGGAGCGACAGCAGGCGCCAGCTCAGCCGCGAGCGCAGGCAATAGGGATCGTGGTGCTTGCTCATGGCAGCTTCTTCAAGAGATAGCCGACGCCGCGGATGCCGTGGATCTCCACGCGCGCATCGGCTTCCGAGAGTTTGCGGCGCAGTCGTGACACGTGCGTATCGAGCGCATTCGACTGGATCTCGTCGTCGAAACTGTAGACGGCTTCTTCCAGTGCCGAGCGCAGTACGGTTCGGCCCATGCGACGGACCAGGGCTTCCAGCACGAGGAGCTCGCGGCGCGGCAGCTCGAGCGGAGCCCCGTCGATGCTTGCCTCGCGATGGCCGAAATCGAAGGCGATGCGACCGGCGTGCATGATGTCGGGCTGCATCCCGGCGGGCCGGCGCAGCACGGCGCGCAGCCGCGCCAGCAACTCCTCCACCGCGAACGGCTTGGACAGATAATCATCCGCCCCGCAGTCCAGTCCGGCGACCCGGTCGGCGAGTTCGCCGCGCGCCGTCAACACGATGATCGGCACGCCGTCGGCACGCGCCCGCAGTTTCGGGATCAGGGTGAGACCGTCGCCATCGGGAAGCTGGCGATCGAGCAGGACGGCGGCGTGGACGTCGGCAGAAATGGCCTCCTCCGCCTCGGCGAGCGTGGGGGCGTGGTCCACCACCATGTCGTAACGCCTCAGCGCAGACGCCAGCGCGTCGGCCATTTCGGCCTCGTCCTCGACGAGCAAAATCCGCATGATCCGCACCTCAACCTCAATCGCGCCAATCTAGCGGCCGTATCATTGCGGCAGCATTGCGGGAACCGGCTCTCGAGAAGCGGCTTGAGCGGACTCTAGCCATGCGCGGAACGCCACCGGGGGCGGCCGAGCGGGCCTCAAGACACCGTCGGGACCAGCCGTTATAACCGCCGCACCTGATCAGGGAGGAACGATATGATTTACGAAATGCGCATCTATCGCTGCGTGCCCGGCCGCCTGCCGGCACTGCTCAAGCGGTTCGAGACCGTCACGCTGAAGGTGTGGGAAAAGCACGGCATCAAGCAGGCCGGGTTTTTCACTACGCTGATCGGTGAATCCAATCAGGAGCTGACCTATTTCCTGGCTTGGGAGTCGCTCGCCGAGCGCGAGAAGAAGTGGGCCGCCTTCATGGCCGATCCGGACTGGATGAAAGGGCGCGCCGAGAGCGAGGCGGACGGCCAGATCGTCGGCAACATCGTCAGCCAGATCCTGGCGCCGACCGCCTTCTCGGCGGTGAAGTAGAGGCTGCCGGCGCGAGGCAATCGCTGAGGGCCTGGGCGCAACCCTGATATTCTGAGAGCCCAGGCCGAATGGGGTTGATCCGCCCTTCATCGCGGCTATGGTCTCGCCGAAACGAGGGATTTGCCTTGAGCTCTTCGACGTCAGCGGCGCCGGTCGTTACCATTGGCAAGGTCAAATTCGGCAATGATCTGCCGATCTCGATCATTGCCGGGCCGTGTCAGCTCGAAAGCCGCCAGCATGCGCTGGAAGTGGCCTCCGCGCTGAAGGAGATCGCCGCGCGGCTGCAGATCGGCCTCGTCTACAAGACCTCGTTCGACAAGGCCAATCGCACCAGCGCGTCGGCTGCGCGGGGCCTCGGGCTTGCCCAGTCGCTGCCGATCTTCGCCGAAATCCGATCGTCGCTCGGCCTGCCGGTCCTGACA
Organism: Bradyrhizobium sp. WSM4873; assembly: GCF_055811355.1. Classification (NCBI taxonomy): domain Bacteria; kingdom Pseudomonadati; phylum Pseudomonadota; class Alphaproteobacteria; order Hyphomicrobiales; family Nitrobacteraceae; genus Bradyrhizobium; species Bradyrhizobium sp. WSM4873. Next base: position 349,362 of record NZ_JBVVPS010000003.1, read on the forward strand.
GACGTGCATGACGCCGCGCAGTGCGCCGAGGTGGCGCAGGCGGTGGACATCCTGCAGATCCCGGCCTTCCTGTGTCGCCAGACCGATCTGCTGCTGGCAGCCGCTGCGACCGGGAAGGTCGTCAACGTCAAGAAGGGCCAGTTTCTTGCGCCCTGGGACATGGGCAACGTCGTGTCCAAGATCACGAGCGCGAACAATCCCAACGTGCTCGTGACCGAACGCGGTGCGTCCTTCGGCTACAACACGCTGGTCTCCGACATGCGCGCACTGCCGATCCTGGCGCGCACCACCGGCGCACCCGTGATCTTCGACGCCACTCATTCGGTACAGCAGCCGGGCGGAAAGGGGACCTCTTCCGGAGGTGAGCGCGAATTCGTGCCGGTGCTCGCACGCGCAGCCGTCGCTGTCGGTGTTGCCGGTGTCTTCATCGAGACCCATCCCGACCCCGACAGCGCGCCGTCCGACGGACCCAACATGGTGCCGCTGCGCGAGTTCGAGGCGCTGATCCGAAGACTGATGGCGTTCGACGCGCTCGCCAAAGATTCGACCAAAGCCGACCCGCGCTGATGCAGCAAGGCGCAGCGCGGCCGCACGATCATGGCCTGCCGGCCGCGCTCTACGTCATTTCCGGTGCAAGCTTTGCCGCGGCACTCTCCGCGCGCGCGCTTGATCCGGTGCTGCCGCACGTCGCCGAGGACTTTGGCGTCAGCATCGCGACAGCTGCCGGGTTTGCCGCGGTGTTCGCCTTCACCTTCTCGATCATCCAGCCGATCGTCGGCGCCGCCGCCGATCTGTTCGGCAAGACGCGGCTGATGATCGGCTGCCTCGCGCTGCTCGGCCTTGCCAACATCCTGGGGGCGCTCTCGAGCTCGTTCTCGGTTCTGTTCGCGACCCGTATCCTCGCCGGCATCGGCTCCGGCGGCGTGTTTCCGGTGGCGCTCAGCCTGACCAGCGACCTCGTCGGTCCGGAGAAACGCCAGGTCGCGATCAGCCGCACGCTCGCCGGCGCGATGACGGGCAATCTGCTCGGCGCCTCCGCTTCCGGCCTGATCGGCGATTTCCTCGGCTGGCGCGGCGTGCTGGCGGTGCTCGGGGGGCTCGTGATCGTTGCGTCGGTCGCGGTCGCCGCCGGTTTTCGTGGTGCCAAGGTCAAGCATCCGCCGAAGACGAGCCTGTCGGCGCTGAAGGCCGGCTATCGCACCATCTTCACCAACCCGAACGCCTATGTCTGTTATTCGGCGGTGTTCATCGAAGGCTGCTGCGTGCTCGGCCTGTTTCCCTACATCGCTTCGTTCCTGTTCGAGCTCGGTCAGACCTCGCTCTCGATCGCGGGCATCGTTATCGCGGGCTTTGCGGTCGGCGGCTTGTTCTACACGCTGACCGTGTCGCGCCTGCTGCCATGGCTGGGCATGAAGGGAATGATGATCGCGGGCATGACGCTGGTGGCCTCGCAGCTCGTGGTCGTCGCCTTCGGCCCGCGCTGGGAAGTGCAGGCACTCAATCTCATCGTGATGGGATGGGGCTTCTACATCGCCCATGGCTGCCTTCAGATGTTTGCCAGCGAACTCTCGGTCGAAGCACGCGCCACCGCGCTGTCGCTGCATTCGTTCTTCTTCTTCATGGGGCAGACGCTCGGGCCGCTCGCCTATGGCCTTGGCCTGCAGCATGGCGGCAAGATGCCGACCCTGTTCACGAGCGCCGCGATCATGGTGGCGCTGGGCCTTGTCTGCGCGCGCCTGTTGAAGCAGCGCGCGCCGTCCGACGCGCGCTGAGGCTATTCGGTCCCTCAACTGGGATCGGCCCCACCACGACACCGCCGGTCCCGTATACATGGCACACGAATTGCTTTGATTTTAGGCAAAGCGAGGTGTGAGATCGTGGACGCCCAGACCAGCCGTTCGCCCAGTGCAGCCAGCGTGCCCCGATCGACGGGATATCCCACCAAGCCCCCGCTCCGGCGCTTCCTGACCTCTTGTTACGAAGAATTCCGGGCCGACAATTCGGGCGAACTTGCCGACTACATCCCCGAGCTGAAGCGCGCCAACCCCGACCATTCCGGCATCGCGCTCGTCACCATCGACGGCCATGTCTACGAGGTCGGCGACAGCGCGGTGCCGTTCACGATCCAATCGGTCTCGAAGGCCTTCGTGTTCGCACTGGCGCTGGAGATGGTCGGCGAAGATCGCGTCGCGGCCACCATCGGCGTCGAGCCGAGCGGCGAAGCTTTCAATTCGATCCGGCTTACCAATGACAACCGTCCTTTCAACCCGATGGTCAATGCCGGCGCCATCGCCTGTTCGGGCCTGATCTACGAGGTGGACGGGAAGGGCGCTTTCGAGCGCGTCCGCTCGAAGCTCGGCCAGTTCGCCGGCCGCGAGCTCGGCGTCGACGAGGCCGTGCATGTCTCCGAGACCGCGACCGGCAACCGCAACCGGGCCATTGCCTGGCTGCTGCGGAATTACGCGGTGCTGCCCGACGACGTCGATGCGGTCCTCGACGTCTATTTCCGCCAATGCGCGATCCTGGTCACTGCGCGCGATCTGGCGGTGATGGCGGCCACGCTCGCCAACCGCGGCATCAATCCGGTGACGGGGGTGCAGGTGATCACACCGCACATCGTCGCGCGCACGTTGTCGGTGATGACGAGCTCGGGCATGTACGACTATGCCGGCGAGTGGACCTACCGCGTCGGCATCCCCGCCAAGAGCGGCGTCGGCGGCGGTATCGTCGCGGCGCTACCTTCGCAACTTGGGCTCGGCACCTTTTCGCCGCTGCTGGACAATCATTTCAACAGCGTGCGCGGCCTCAAGGTCTGCGAGGCGCTGTCGGCGCGGTTCGACCTGCACATGCTCAACCGCAACGCCGACGTACGCAGCAGCGTCATGGCCGACTATGATATCTACGGCATCTCGTCGCGTCGCAGCCGCCAGCCGCACGAGCAGCAGATTCTCGACGATCGCCACAGCGATATCCGCATCCTCGAGCTCGTCGGCGCGCTGAATTTCGGCACCATTGACTACGTCACACGAAGACTCACCAGTGAGCCGCCGAACGCGCCGCTCCTGATAATCGATTTCCGCCGCGTCCCCGACATCACCGCAGCCGGCGCAGAGCTTCTGGGTGAGACGCTGACGGCGCTCAACAATGCAGGCATCACCACGGTTCTATCAGGCATCGAGGAGACGTCCGCGGTATGGGCCGCGATTTCCGCGCGCACGGCGGATCCGCGAAGGCTGCGGCGCTTTGCGCTGCTCGACGATGCGATCGAATGGGCCGAGGACCGGGTGATCTATCGCTTCGGCGGCTTTACCGACATGAAGGAGAGCGTGCATCTCGGCGATCAAGCGCTGCTGGCCGAGCTCGACGCCGACGAGATCGCCGCCATCGTCAAGCTCTCGACCACGCGCCACTACTATGCCGGCCAGCGCATCGTCGCGGCCGGCACGCTCGCCAATTCCCTGTTCTTCCTCCAGAGCGGCATGGTCAGCGTCAAATTGCGAAGCGGCGTGCGGCTGGCCTCGCTCGGCCCCGGCATGGAGTTCGGCGAGATGGCAATCCTCGAGAGAAGCCGCAGCGCCGATGTCTTCGCCGATACGCTCGTGACCTGCCTCGAACTGCCGCTCGACAGTTTTGCCGACTACCGCCGGCTGCATCCCGAGACCGCGCTGAAGATCATGCGCAACCTCGCCGCGATCCTGGCGCGGCGGCTGGTGGCGGCCAACGCCAAGGTCGACCTGCTCAGCGCTTATTAGCCGCAACGCACTGCTTCCTGGAGACTGGAGACGTTCAGCCGCGGCCGCGATAGGGCGCGACGCCTTGCTCCGGCACCCACAGGCCCTTCGGCACGCGGCCGGTCTGCCAGAACACGTCGATCGGAATGCCGCCGCGCGGATACCAATAGCCGCCGATGCGGAGCCATTTCGGCTTGATCTCGCTGGCGATGCGCTTGCCGATCATCACGGTGCAGTCCTCGTGGAAGGCGCCGTGATTGCGGAAGCTCGCGATGTAGAGCTTGAGCGATTTCGACTCCAGCAGCCATTGGCCGGGCGCGTAGTCGATCATCAGATGCGCGAAATCCGGCTGGCCCGTCACCGGACAGAGCGAGGTGAACTCGGGCACGGTGAAACGGACCAGATAATCGGTGCCTCCTTGCGGATTGGGCACGCGGTCCAGTTTCGCCTTCTCGGGCGTATCCGGCCATTCCACGGCGCGGCCGAGCTGCAAAGCAGGGGAGTTGTTCGATTTGCTGGGTTTTTTCGACATCGGGCCGCCTCCGTAGCGGCCCTCTTAGCCAATCGCGACCCGGCCGTCACCCGGCCTTTTCCACTTCGACGCATTGCGGTAGAAGCACCGCCAACTGCCCCCTTTGGTCCCCGAAAAGAGGCTCTCATGACCGCCATCATCGACATCATCGGCCGCGAAATCCTCGATAGCCGCGGTAATCCCACCGTCGAGGTCGACGTCGTGCTGGAAGATGGTGCGCTCGGTCGTGCCGCGGTGCCGTCAGGCGCCTCCACCGGCGCCCATGAGGCGGTGGAATTGCGCGACGGCGACAAGGCCCGCTATCTCGGCAAGGGCGTCACCAAGGCGGTCGGCGCCGTCAACGGCGAGATCTTCGAGGCCCTGAGCGGCCTCGATGTCGAGCAGCAGGCCCAGATCGACCAGATCATGATCGACCTCGACGGCACGCCGAACAAGAGCCGGCTGGGCGCCAACGCCATCCTCGGCGTGTCGCTCGCCTGCGCCAAGGCGGCCGCGAACTCGCTCGACATGCCGCTCTACCGTTACGTCGGCGGCACCTCGGCGCGTCTCTTGCCGGTGCCGATGATGAACATCATCAATGGCGGCATGCATGCCGACAACCCGATCGACTTCCAGGAGTTCATGATCCTGCCCGTCGGCGCATCCTCCTTCGCCGAGGGTCTGCGCTATGGCGCGGAAGTGTTCCACACGCTGAAGTCCGAGCTGAAGAAGGCAGGCCACAACACCAATGTTGGCGACGAGGGCGGCTTCGCCCCGAACCTGCCGTCGGCGGACGCCGCGCTCGAATTCGTCATGAACGCGATCGGCAAGGCCGGCTACAAGGCGGGCTCCGACATCGTGATCGGCCTCGACTGCGCCTCGACCGAGTTCTTCAAGGATGGCAAATACGTCTACGAAGGCGAGGGCAAGACCCGCTCGATCTCCGAGCAGGCCAAGTACCTTGCTGACCTCGTCTCGCGCTATCCGATCGTGACCATCGAGGACGGCATGTCGGAAGACGACATGGACGGCTGGAAGGAGTTGACCGACCTCGTCGGCAAGAAGTGCCAGCTCGTCGGTGACGATCTCTTCGTCACCAACGTCAAGCGCCTCGCCGAAGGCATCAAGGCCGGACGGGCCAATTCGATCCTGATCAAGGTCAACCAGATCGGCACGCTGACCGAGACGCTCGCCGCCGTCGAAATGGCGCACAAGGCCGGCTACACCTCGGTGATGTCGCACCGCTCCGGCGAGACCGAGGATTCCACCATCGCGGACCTCGCGGTCGCCACCAATTGCGGACAGATCAAGACCGGCTCCCTTGCACGCTCCGATCGCACCGCCAAATACAACCAGCTCCTGCGTATCGAGCAGCAGCTCGGCAAGCAGGCGCTCTACGGCGGCAAGGCGGCACTGAAGGCGCTGGCATAAGCCGGCGGTCGGACAAAAACAGGGGAGGATCGACATGAGCGACGGCAAGACCGGACTGCAACTGCGTTCGCTGATCAAGACGAGCGGTGAGCTCGAGATCTCGCTTCTCGACGTGCCGACCCCCGAACCCGCCGCGGACGAGGTCGTCGTCCGCGTCGAGGCGGCGCCGATCAATCCGTCCGACCTCGGGCTCCTGATCGGCGCGGCCGACATGAGCACGGCAAAGGCTTCCGGCGACAAGGGCGCTCCCGTCATCACCGCGAAGGTGCCGGAGGGCGCGATGCGGGCGATGGCAGGCCGGCTCGACGAGTCCATGCCGGTCGGTAACGAGGGCGCGGGAGTCGTGATCGGGACCGGCTCCTCGGATGCCGCGAAGGCGCTGATGGGCAAGACCGTCGCCATGATCGGCGGCGCGATGTACACCCAGTATCGCACGTTGAAAGTGCGCGAGTGCCTGCCGCTGCCGGAAGGCACCACGCCGGCCGAAGGTGCCTCCTGCTTCGTCAATCCGCTCACCGCGCTCGGCATGACCGAGACCATGCGGCGCGAGGGTCACAAGGCGCTGGTGCACACCGCGGCCGCATCCAATCTCGGCCAGATGCTGAACAAGATCTGCATCAAGGATGGCATCCCGCTGGTCAACATCGTGCGCAGCAAGGAGCAGGCCGACATCCTGCACAAGATCGGCGCCAAATATGTCGTCAATTCCACCGCGCCGAGCTTCCTCGGCGATCTCACCGACGCGCTGGTCGAGACCGGCGCCACCATCGCCTTCGACGCCATCGGCGGCGGCAAGCTCGCCGGCGACATCCTTAACTGCATGGAAGTCGCGATCAACAAGACTGCGAAGGAATACAGCCGCTACGGCTCCAACGTGCACAAGCAGGTCTACGTCTATGGCGCGCTCGATGTTCGCCCGATCGAGCTGCCGCGCGGCTTCGGCATGGCCTGGGGCGTCGGCGGCTGGCTGCTGTTTCCGTTCCTCATGAAGATCGGGCAGGCGGACGGGGCCAGGCTGCGCCAGCGCGTGGTCGACGAACTGAAGACCACGTTTGCCAGCCACTACACCAAGGTGGTGTCGCTTTCCGAGGCGCTCGATCCTGCCAACATCGCGGTCTATGCCAAACGCGCCACTGGCGAAAAATTCCTCATCAACCCAAATAAATAATCGGCACGTGCGACGGCTCGTCACCCAAAGAAGGTCTTGCCTTCTGAGCGAAGCGGGAGATTATTCCGCCGCCATTGAAAGCGGAAAAACCGCAAGGCGCGCTCAGAAGGGGACTTCTCCATGACCGATCTCAATCGCCGCCATTTGCTCGCAGGTGCTGCCGTCCTCGGTGCGGCGGCCGTGACCAAGCTTGGATCGACCGCCGCCAATGCCGCGGTGCCGCAAGCCGGCACGCAGGCGCCGGGCTTCTATCGCTACAAGGTCGGCAGCTACGAGTGCACCTCGATCAATGACGGTGCGCGCACTTTCCCGATGCCGGACAAGTTCGTCGTCAACGCGCCGAAGGAGGAAGCGTTGGCCGCGGGCGAGGCGGCCTACATGCCGAAGGGCATGGTCACGGTGCCGTTCAACCCGCAGCTCATCAACACCGGCTCCAAGCTCGTGCTGATCGATACCGGCAACGGTGTCGCCAATCTCGAGCCCAGCAAGGGCGCGGTCGGTCGCACGCTGCAGAATCTCCAGGCCGCCGGCGTCGACCCCAAGAGCATCGACGTCGTGCTGCTCTCGCATCTGCATCCCGACCACACCAACGGCATTCGTCTCGCCGACGGCGCGCTTGCCTTCCCCAATGCGGAGATCATGGTGCCCGGCAAGGACTGGGAGTTCTGGACCAGCGAGGACAACGCCGCCAAGGCCGAGTCGAACGGGATGATGAAGAACTACTTCGCCAATGTGAAGAAGACCTTTGCCGGACTCGAGTCCAAGGTCACGAAGTACCAGTGGGGCAAGGAGGTCGCGCCGGGCATCACGTCGATCGCGACGCCCGGCCACACCCCCGGGCACACCTCATTCGCGGTTGCCTCGGGCGATGCCAAGGTGCTGATCCAGTCCGACGTCACCAACATCCCCGAGTTCTTCCTGCGCAATCCGGACTGGCATGTGGTGTTCGACACCGATGCTGCGCTGGCGCAGGAGACGCGTCACAAGTTCTACGACATGGCGGCGGCCGAGAAGGCGACCGTGATCGGCTTCCACTTCACCTTCGCCTCGGTCGGGCATGTCGAGAAGGACGGCGCCAAGTATCGCCTGATCCCGTCGGCGTGGAATCCGACGATCTGAGCCGATTTGCAGATTTTTGCCGAGGATCAGGCCGTCACTTGGCGGCCTGATTGTTTGGGCAACCGTTCAGAAACGCAGCGTTTCCAAATCCGACTGGTCCATGCACTTGCATCCATCACTCGGGATCGCTTAAGTGCCGACCCGGCACTCCCGCTGAAGATTTCGAGGACACTCCATGGCCTACAATATCGTCACGATCGCCGGCAGCCTGCGCAAGGACAGCTTTTCGCTGAAGATCGCCCATGCGCTCGCCAAGCTCGCGCCGGCCTCGCTCAAGCTCGAGGTCATCACGCCGGCCGGCATCTCGTTCTTCAACCAGGACCTCGAGGGCGCGCCGCCGGCCGATTGGCTGTCTTTCCGCGAAAAGATCCAGAAATCGGACGGCGTCATCTTCGTCACGCCGGAATACAATCGCGCGATCCCGGGCGTGCTGAAGAACGCCATCGACGTCGCCTCGCGGCCCTATGGCAAGAGCTCGTTTAATGGCAAGCCGGTCGGCATCATCGCGAACTCGCCGGGCCCGCTCGGCGGCGTCAGCGCCGCCAAGACGCTGCAGAACATCCTGCCGGGTATTTCCGGCCCGATCATGCAGCAGCCGGAGGCCTATTTGAACGGAGTGGGCGACGCCTTCGATGCTGAGGGCAACCTGACCAAGGAGTCCCTGAAGCCTGTGATCCAGGCCTATATCGACGCGTTTGCGGTGCACGTCGCGAAGCATCACGGCTGAGGCGCGATTCCCAGGACTTCGTCATGGCCGGGCAAAGGCGCGAAGCGCGTCTTCGCGCTAAGTGTCCCGGCCATCCACGTCCTTGCTGAACTGACGAAGAACGTGGATGCCCGGCACAAGGCCCGGCATGACGGCTGAGTCAGGCATGGGAACGCGATGCGCGCGGGGGCCATTAGCACGCCCTTAACCAACCTGTCCCATCTTCCCAAGATGGTCTCCCGCGCGCGCCTCAAATCGATCCTGACCGGTCTTGCCCTCTATGCGATGGCGGTCGCCATCGTCGGTTATTTCGGTGTCAACGCCTATACCGGCAAATACGGCCTCAACGCCCGTCAGGAGCTCGACCAGGAGATCGTGGCGCTGACCAGCGAGCTGGCCCAGCTCAAGCGGGAGCGCGCCAGGAGCGAGCAGCGCGTTTCGCTGCTGCGCTCCGCGAAGATCGACCCCGACATGCTGGACGAGCGGGCGCGCTTCCAACTCGACTACGTCAATCCGCGCGATCTGGTCCGGACGATCCCGGCGAACTGACAACTCTTCCTAAAGTTGAAGGACTGGAACCGGATTGCCGCCTTGACGGGATCGCGGCAACCGGCTCATGGCTTCTATCACCATGGCCTGGGTTGACGCAGATCAACCAGGCCGTGCCGGCACGCTCTAGATTGCCACCCGGAGGAAACACAGTGATGAATGGGCAATGCCCCCGGCATCACGCGGCCCGTGTCGAGGCCGCCATTGCGTCAGGCCAGGCGGCACGCTCGTCGCTCGTGGCCTCGTGGCGCCGTTCGTCCAGATTGCATCGTCTCGATCCCGCCGGCCGTGGCTCGCCGAACCGGCTGAGCGAAGCCGAACTGCACCGCGCGCGCGAGCGCGTCGCGCCGCTGCTCGCCGCGGCGCGAGGTGCGATGGACCGGCTCTACCAGGCGGTCGGCGCCAGCGGCTGCTGCGTGCTGCTCGCCGACGGGGAGGGCGTGCCGGTCGATCGTCGCGGCACCCCGGCCGACGATGCGACATTTCAGTCCTGGGGCCTCTGGACCGGCGCGCTCTGGAGCGAGGAGCATGAGGGCACCAACGGCATCGGTACCTGCCTCGTCGAGCAGCGTCCGCTGACGATCGACCGCGACCAGCATTTCTTCACCCGCAACACGCTTCTGAGCTGCACCGCCGTTCCGATCTACGACCATGAGGCTGCGTTCGCCGGCGTGCTCGACGTCTCCTCCTGCCGCGCCGATCGTACCGACGTGTTTTCCAATCTGATCGCGCTCGCGGCCGGTGAGGCGGCCAGACGTATCGAGGCCGATCTGTTTCGCAGGGCCTTCGCCCATGCCCGCATCGTGTTGACGCAAGCGGCGGACGGCCAATGCGGCGGCCTCGTCGCGGTCGATGCGGACGATCTCGTGATTGGCGCGACCAGGACTGCCCGGGCGGGACTGGGGCTCGCGCCGGGCCGGGCGTTGCGACCAGCGCCTGCGGCCGATCTCCTCGGCGGCGATGTTGTGCACGACCACCTCGCTGGCGGCCAGCGCGCCGTGTTGCAGCGGGCTCTCCTGCGCGCCGGCGGCAATGTCTCGGCTGCCGCCAAGGCCCTCGGCGTCAGCCGCGCAACGCTGCACAGGAAGCTCAAGCGGTTCGAGCTGAACGCGCATTGAGCTGCTGGTAGATCTTCATGGTGAGGAGACCGCGAAGCGGTCGTCTGGAATCACAAGAGGCCCTGACGTCATCCCCAGCCGTCCTTCGAGACGCGCGCAAGAGCGCGCTCCTCGGGATGAGGTCAGTATGTGCGGCGGCACGACGTGCAGCCTCGTCACCTGTCGCAGAACTGCGACAGGTCGGCTCCGTCATCGCTCCTATCAGGGCTGACAGAAGATCCCTCCCGCGACATCGTCGGCGCAAGTCGCGACCACGCGACGAATTGCGCAAACAGCAAACATCGGGAGTGATCAATGAACAAGGTAGAATTCCTCAGCGTCAGCAAAATTCCCTTCGCCGAACGCTACGACAATTTCATCGGCGGCAAGTTCGTCGCGCCGATCTCCGGCAAGTATTTCGACAACGCCTCGCCGGTGACCGGCCAGATCGTCTGCAAGATCGCGCGCTCCGACGCGCAGGATGTCGAGGCAGCGCTCGACGCTGCGCATGCCGCGAAGGCCGCCTGGGGCCGCACCAGCGTCGCCGAGCGCGCAGCGATGCTGAACCGGATCGCCGACCGTATGGAAGACAATCTCGAGCGTCTCGCCATCGCCGAGACCTGGGACAACGGCAAGCCGATCCGCGAGACCCGCGCAGCGGACATCCCGCTCGCCATCGATCATTTCCGCTATTTCGCCGGCGCCATCCGCGCCCAGGAAGGCTCGATCGGCGAGATCGATCACGACACCGTTGCCTATCATTTTCACGAACCGCTCGGCGTGGTCGGTCAGATCATCCCCTGGAACTTCCCGCTGCTGATGGCCTGCTGGAAGCTCGCGCCCGCGCTCGCCGCCGGCAATTGCGTCGTGCTCAAGCCGGCCGAGCAGACCCCGGCCTCGATCATGGTCTGGGCCGAGATCATCGGTGACATTCTGCCGCCCGGTGTCCTCAACATTGTCAACGGCTTTGGCCTGGAAGCCGGCAAGCCGCTCGCGTCCAGCCCGCGCATCGCCAAGATCGCCTTCACCGGCGAGACCACGACGGGCCGGCTGATCATGCAATATGCCAGCCAGAACCTCATTCCCATCACGCTCGAGCTCGGCGGCAAGTCGCCGAACATCTTCTTCAGCGACGTCACCGCCGAAGACGACGACTTCTTCGACAAGGCGATCGAAGGTTCGTCATGTTCGCGCTGAACCAGGGCGAGGTCTGCACCTGTCCGAGCCGGGCGCTGGTCCATGCCGACATCTATGACCGCTTCATGGAGCGGGCGCTGAAGCGCGTCGCCGCGATCAAGCAGGGTGATCCGCGTGCGGCCGACACCATGATTGGTGCGCAGGCGTCGGGCGAGCAGCTCGCAAAAATCCTCTCCTATATCGACATCGGCAAACAGGAGGGCGCAAAGGTCCTGGCCGGCGGCGGACGCGCCGAGCTCGGCGGCGATCTCGCCGGCGGCTTCTACGTCCAGCCGACCGTGTTCGAGGGCCACAACAAGATGCGCGTCTTCCAGGAGGAGATCTTCGGCCCGGTGGTTTCGGTCGCGACCTTCAAGAGCGACGAAGAGGCGCTCGAGATCGCCAACGACACGCTCTATGGCCTGGGGGCAGGCGTCTGGAGCCGCGACGCCAACCGCTGCTATCGCTTCGGCCGGGCGATCCAGGCCGGCCGGGTCTGGACCAACTGCTACCATGCCTATCCCGCGCATGCGGCCTTCGGCGGCTACAAGCAGTCGGGCGTCGGGCGCGAGACCCACAAAATGATGCTCGATCACTACCAGCAGACCAAGAATCTGCTGGTCAGCTACAGCCCCAAGAAGCTCGGCTTCTTCTGATCGGTCGGGCGGAGAGGGCGGCGCTGTTCTGCGCCGCCCGTTCCAAATGTCGGGATCGCGTTGGCTCAACGTTGCTTGACGCGGGCACGAATCTGCGGGTGCGGCGACCGTGTCGATTTGTTGCCCGATCCGCGTCAAAGATTTTGCAATATTACGATCACGTTGCAGTGCGGCATAATGAAAGTCGTGCCATGCCGCCGCGGTGCTTTCCAAGGGCGTTTGACTTGGGTTAGAGAGGGCTGAAGTTTTCTCTGACCCGGAATTCCCATGGCCGCACCCAAGAAAGCCGCCGCAAGCACTGCACAGGACAAGACCGACGGCGGTTCGCCCCCGGAATTCACCAGAGAGCAGGAGCTCAAGGCGCTCCGCGACATGCTCCTGATCCGGCGGTTCGAGGAAAAGGCCGGCCAGCTCTACGGCATGGGTGCGATCGGCGGCTTCTGCCACCTTTATATCGGCCAGGAGGCCGTGGTAGTCGGGATGCAGATGGCCCTGAAGCCGGGCGATCAGGTCATCACCGGTTATCGCGATCACGGCCATATGCTCGCCACCGGCATGGAGGCCAACGGCGTCATGGCCGAGCTCACCGGCCGTCGCGGCGGCTATTCCAAGGGCAAGGGCGGCTCCATGCACATGTTCAGCAAGGAGAAGCACTTTTATGGCGGCCACGGTATCGTCGGTGCGCAGGTCTCGCTCGGCACCGGGCTCGCTTTCGCCAATCATTATCGCGACAACGACAATGTCAGCGTCACCTATTTCGGCGACGGCGCGGCCAACCAGGGCCAGGTCTATGAGAGCTTCAACATGGCGGAGCTCTGGAAGCTGCCGGTGATCTACGTCATCGAGAACAACCGCTACGCCATGGGCACTTCGGTCTCGCGCGCCTCGGCGCAGCAGGATTTCTCCAAGCGCGGCGCCTCCTTCAACATTCCCGGCAAGCAGGTCGACGGCATGGACGTCCGCGCCGTCAAGGCCGCCGGCGACGAGGCGGCGGCGTGGTGCCGGGCCGGCAAGGGTCCCTTCATCCTGGAGATGCAGACCTACCGTTATCGCGGCCACTCGATGTCCGACCCCGCCAAGTACAGAACGCGCGAGGAGGTCGAAAAAGTCCGCCACGACCAGGATCCGATCGAGCAGGTACGCAACCGCCTGTTGGCCGCCAAGGTCAGCGAGCAGGATCTGAAGGCGATCGACGCCGAGGTGCGCGACATCGTCAACGCGTCTGCCGATTTCGCCCAGCATGATCCCGAGCCGGATGCCGCCGAGCTCTGGACCGATATTTACCGCTGAACGCGCGCAAGCTTTCTTTTGGAGTCGATATGCCAATTCAAGTGCTGATGCCCGCGTTGTCGCCCACGATGGAGAAGGGCAACCTCTCCAAATGGCTGAAAAAAGAGGGTGAGACGATCAAGTCCGGCGACGTCATCGCCGAGATCGAGACCGACAAGGCGACCATGGAAGTCGAGGCGACCGATGAAGGTACGCTCGGCAAGATCCTGATCCCCGAGGGCACCGCCGACGTGGCCGTGAACACGCCGATCGCGACGATTCTGGCCGATGGCGAGAGTGCCGCCGATCTCGCCAAGGCGCCCGCGCCTGCCCAGCAGCAGAAGGCTGCTGAGTCCGCCGCCCCCGCCGCCGCGAAGGCCGAGGCTCCAGCTCCCAAGGCTGCGCCGGCGCCGCAGGTCGTCGCAGAGCCCGATCCGGAAGTGCCCGCCGGCACCGAGATGGTGACGCAGACCATCCGCGAAGCCCTCCGCGATGCCATGGCCGAAGAGATGCGCCGCGACGCCGACGTCTTCGTGATGGGCGAAGAAGTCGCCGAATACCAAGGCGCCTACAAGGTGACGCAAGGCCTGCTTCAGGAATTCGGCGCCAAGCGCGTCATCGACACGCCGATCACCGAGCACGGCTTTGCCGGCATCGGCGTCGGCGCCGCGATGAGCGGGTTGAAGCCGATCGTCGAGTTCATGACCTTCAACTTCGCCATGCAGGCAATCGACCAGATCATCAACTCCGCGGCCAAGACGCTCTACATGTCCGGCGGCCAGATGGGCTGCTCGATCGTGTTCCGCGGGCCCAACGGCGCCGCTTCCCGCGTGGCCGCCCAGCACAGCCAGGATTATTCGTCCTGGTATTCGAACGTTCCGGGCCTCAAGGTCGTCGCGCCGTTCTCGGCCGCTGATTACAAGGGCCTGCTCAAGGCTGCGATCCGCGATCCCAATCCGGTGATCTTCCTTGAGAACGAGATGCTCTACGGTCACACCGGCGAGGTGCCGAAGCTCGACGATTTCGTGATTCCGATCGGCAAGGCGCGCATCGTGCGCTCGGGCAGCCATGTCACGATCATCTCATGGTCGAACGGCATGAGCTACGCGCTGAAGGCCGCCGACGAACTCGCCAAGGACGGCATCGAGGCCGAAGTGATCGATCTGCGCACGCTGCGCCCGATGGACACCGAGACCATCATCAACTCGGTCAAGAAGACCGGCCGCGCCGTCACAGTGGAAGAGGGCTGGGCCCAGAGCGGCGTCGGCGCCGAGATCGCCGCGCGGATCATGGAGCATGCCTTCGACTATCTGGATGCGCCTGTAACCCGCGTCTCCGGCAAGGACGTGCCGATGCCCTATGCCGCGAACCTGGAAAAGCTCGCGCTGCCTTCGGCTGCCGAAGTTGTCGAGGCGGCCAAAGCCGTCTGCTACAGGTAGACCATGGCGGGTCCGAAGGAGCAGCCATTACCACCCGACGTCCTCGTCCGCGATGATGCGGTCGAGATCCTGCGCGTGTTCGTGCTGGACGGCGGGCTGTCGATGGCATTCCAGCGGGCCTTCGACGAGCCGGACATGTGGGGCCTGCTGCTCGTCGATCTCGCGCGTCACGCCGCGCGCGCCTATGCGCGCGAGAGCGAATACACCGAGGAGGACGCGCTGAACCGGATCATCGAGATGTTCCAGGCCGAGATCGAGCGTCCCACCGACACCGGCACCACGACGCCGCGCGGGAAGGGGCACTGACCGTGGCGATCGAATCCTATCATTTCGATTTTATGCTGGAGGCGATCCGCGAGGCGGAAGCCTCGATCGCGCAAGGCGGTCTGCCGATCGGCGCCGTGCTGACCCGCGACAACAAGGTGATCGCCCGCGGCCACAACAACCGCGTGCAGGAGAACAACCCGATCCTGCACGGCGAGATGAGTTGCCTGCGCGAGGCGGGTGCGATTTCGTTCCACGATACCGTCATGTACACCACGCTGTCGCCATGCGCGATGTGTGCCGGTGCGCTCGCGCTGTTCAAGGTCAAGCTCGTGGTGATCGGAGAGTCCGTCACTTTCGAGGGCTCCAAGGACATCCTCGACAAGTTCGGCATCCCCTGGATCGATCTTGCGGACGACCGCTCCATCACCATGATGAAGAACTGGCGTTCCATCCCTGCCAATGAGCGCCTGTGGCAGGGCGACATCGGCAACTAACCTGGTCTGTCTGTCTTCGGTCCGGAGACGGATTTTTGCAAAGTTCTTCTTGAGGTCAGCATGCCCATCAACATCCTGATGCCCGCTCTTTCGCCGACGATGGAGAAGGGCAACCTCGCCAAGTGGCTGAAGAAGGAAGGCGACAAGGTCAAATCCGGCGACGTCATCGCCGAGATCGAGACCGACAAGGCGACCATGGAGGTCGAGGCGATCGACGAGGGCACGATCGCCAGGATCCTCGTGCCAGAGGGCACGCAGGACGTCCCGGTCAATGACGTGATCGCGGTGCTGGCCGGCGAGGGGGAGGACGTGAAGGCGGCAGGTGCCGCCAAGCCGAGCGCTTCGGCCGCACCTCCGAAAGCTGCTGAAGCTGCCGCACCGGCGCCCACGCCGGCAGCCACCAAGGCTGCGCCGGCGCCCGCCACCGCACCTGCACCGCAGGCCGCAGCGCCGGCTGCGCAGAGCAACGGCCATGCCGGCCGCGTGTTCTCCTCACCACTGGCGCGCCGGCTCGCTAAGGAAGCCGGCGTCGATGTTGCGATGGTGACCGGCACCGGCCCACATGGCCGTGTGGTGGCACGCGACGTCGAGCAGGCCAAGTCCGGCAAGGGTCTCAAGGCACCCGCCGCGGCGCCGTCGGGCGCGCCCTCGAGCGCGCCGACCATGTCGGACAAGCAGATTCTGTCGCTGTTCGAACCGGGCTCTTACGAGGTCGTCCCGCATGATGGGATGCGCCGCACCATTGCCCAACGTTTGACCGCGTCGATTCAGAACGTCCCGCACTTCTACCTCACCATCGACTGCGACATCGGCAAGCTGCTCGCCGCGCGCGAGGAGATCAATGCGGCTGCTCCCAAGGACAAGGAGAAGAAGCCGCTCTACAAGATCTCGGTCAACGATTTCGTCATCAAGGCGATGGCGGTCGCGCTGCAGAAAATTCCGAATTGCAATGTGAGCTGGACCGAAAGCGGCATGGTCAAGCACCACCATTCCGACGTCGGCGTTGCGGTGGCGATGCCCGGCGGCCTGATCACGCCGATCATCCGGAAGGCGGAGACCAAGACCCTGTCGACCATCTCCAACGAGATGAAGGATTTTGCGACCCGCGCGCGTTCGCGCAAGCTGAAGCCCGAAGAGTACCAGGGCGGCACGACGGCGGTCTCCAACCTCGGCATGTTCGGCATCAGCCACTTCACCGCCGTGATCAATCCGCCGCATGCCACCATCCTCGCAGTCGGCACCAGCGAGGAGCGGCCTGTGGTCCGCGGCGGCAAGATCGAGATCGCGAACATGATGAGCGTGACATTGTCGTGCGATCACCGCGCCATCGACGGCGCGCTCGGCGCCGAGCTGATCGGTGCCTTCAAGCAGTTGATCGAAAATCCCGTCATGATGATGGTGTAGCTCGGGGAGGCGCGGGGTGAATGCGAACGCGTTGGCCCTGGATCTCCTTGTTGCTCTCGGCCGTGGTTGCACTCAATCCGGTCGGGCTCGATATTCTGCATTCCGCGTTCTTTGCCGGCGAGCAGCTGGCACGGAGCATCGGCCAGGCGGTCGTTATGATCGCGCTGGCTATCATGGCCGGCGCGATCCTGCTCGAATGGCTGGTCAGGGTTTTGATTTCCAGGCGCCGCGTCCGCGGCGCCTCTTGAGTTGAATGGGGAGCCGCCATGGCCGAGACATCCTTCGACATCATCATCATCGGCTCCGGTCCCGGCGGCTATGTCACCGCGATCCGCGCCGCCCAGCTCGGCTTCAAGGTCGCGATCGTCGAGAAATCCTATCTCGGCGGCATCTGCCTGAACTGGGGCTGCATCCCGACCAAGGCGCTGCTGCGCTCGGCCGAGATCTACCACTACATGCAGCACGCCAAGGATTACGGTCTGTCGGCGGACAACGTCTCGTTCGATCCGAAGGCCGTGGTGCAGCGCTCGCGCGGCGTCTCGAAGCGGCTGAACGACGGCGTCGGCTTCCTGATGAAGAAGAACAAGGTCAGCGTGATCTGGGGCGCGGCCTCGATCGACGCGCCCGGCAAGGTCACGGTGAAGAAGTCCGACGTCGACGGCCCCAAAGGCACGCTGGGCGAGGGGGCTTATCAGGCCAAGCACATCATTGTTGCGACCGGCGCGCGGCCGCGCGTGCTGCCGGGACTTGAGCCTGACAAGAAGCTGATCTGGACCTACTTCGAAGCCATGGTGCCGGAGCGGATGCCGAAATCGCTGCTGGTGATGGGCTCGGGCGCGATCGGGATCGAGTTCGCATCCTTCTTCAAGACGATGGGCTCCGACGTCACGGTGGTCGAGGTGCTGCCGCAGATCCTGCCGGTCGAAGACGCCGAGATTGCCGCTCTTGCCCGCAAGCGCCTCGAGAAGCAGGGCATCAAGATCCTCACCAATACGGGCGTGACGAAGCTGGAGAAGAAGAGCGACAGCGTGGTCGCGACGCTCGATGACGGCAAGGCGAAGCAGACCGCCGAGTTCGAGCGCGTGATCTCTGCCGTCGGCGTCGTCGGAAACATCGAGAATCTCGGTCTCGAAAAGCTCGGCGTCAAAACCGAGCGCGGCTGCATCGTGATCGACGGCTACGGCAAGACCAACGTTCCCGGCATCTATGCCATCGGTGACGTCGCGGGTCCCCCGATGCTGGCCCACAAGGCCGAGCATGAGGGCGTGATCTGCGTCGAGGCCATCAAGGGCCTGCATCCGCACCCCATGGACAAGCTGATGATCCCCGGCTGCACCTATTGCAACCCGCAGGTCGCCTCGGTCGGCCTGACCGAAGCCAAGGCCAAGGAGAATGGCCGCGAGATCCGCGTTGGCCGCTTCCCCTTCGTCGGCAACGGCAAGGCGATCGCGCTCGGCGAGGACCAGGGCCTGGTCAAGGTCATCTTCGACAAGAAGACCGGTCAGCTGCTCGGCGCCCACATGGTCGGCGCCGAGGTCACCGAGCTGATCCAGGGCTACGTCGTCGCCATGAACCTGGAGACCACGGAAGAAGAGCTGATGCACACCGTGTTCCCGCATCCGACCCTGTCGGAGATGATGAAGGAAGCCGTGCTGGATGCGTATGGACGGGTACTGAATATTTGACATCAGACCCGTCATCCTGAGGTGCGAGCGCAGCGAGCCTCGAAGGATGCACGGCCGAGATACAGCAGCCGGGCTCGTCGCCCTTCGAGGCCTCCGCTTCGCTCCGGCACCTCCAGCGACAACGGCTTCGCCGTTGCGCAGGGGTGACGGGATAGACATTGAGAACACCAGAACAAGAAGGAAACCACCCCATGCAAGACAACGACAACCTCACCATCGAACGCCCGAGCTTCGTCACCCATCTCGAATGCGCGATGGAAGGCGATCATTATGCAGCCGACCAGGTCCACAACCTCTCCAAGGCCGGCAAGCCGCTCCTCGTGCGCTACGACCTCGCCGGCGTGAAGAAGGCGCTGACCAGGGACGCGCTTGCGCAGCGCCCCGCCGACATGTGGCGCTACCGCGAGCTGCTGCCGGTGCGCAAATGCCAGGACATTGTCTCGCTCGGCGAGGTCACGACGCCGCTGATCCGGCTGCCCAAGCTCGGCAAGAAGCTCGGCGGCGGCGAGATCATCGTCAAGGACGAGGGGCGGCTGCCGACCGGCTCGTTCAAGGCGCGCGGCCTCGTGATGGCGGTGTCGATGGGCAAGGCGCTCGGCATCAAGCACATGGCGATGCCGACCAACGGCAATGCCGGTGCGGCGCTCGCGGCCTATGCGACCTCCTGCGGCATCAAGACCACGATCTTCTGCCCGGCCGATACGCCCGAGGTGAACGTCAGCGAGATCGAGCTTCAGGGCGCGACCGTCTACCGCGTCAACGGCTATATCGACGATTGCGGCAAGATCGTCGGCGAGGGCAAGGCGAAAGTCGGCTGGTTCGACACCTCGACCTTGAAGGAGCCGTACCGGATCGAAGGCAAGAAGACGATGGGGCTCGAACTCGCCGAGCAGCTCGGCTGGGACGTGCCCGACGTGATCTTCTATCCGACCGGCGGCGGCACCGGCCTGATTGGCATGTGGAAGGCCTTCGACGAGCTCGAGAAGATCGGCTTCATCGGCTCGAAGCGCCCGCGCATGGTTGCGGTGCAGGCCTCCGGCTGCGCGCCGATGGTGCGTGCCTATGAAGCCGGCACCGAGCATGCCACGCGCTGGGAAGATGCCCACACCATCGCGTCAGGCATCCGCGTGCCGCAGGCGATCGGCGACTTTCTCATTTTGCGCGCTGTCCGCGAGAGCAAGGGCTTTGCCATCGCGGTCGACGATGACAAGATCTCGTCGGCGCTGAACGAGGTCGCGCGCGAGGAGGGATTGTTGCTCTGCCCCGAAGGTGCTGCAACCTACGCCGCCTACAAGGACAGCCTCGCCGACGGCCGCGTCAGCACGACCGACCGCGTGATGCTGTTCAACTGCGCCACCGGCCTGAAATACCCGCTGCCGCCGGTCAACCGCACGCTCGATCGCCACAAGCCGATCGACTATTCGCAGTTCTAACGCGGCATTTCGTCTCTTCACGAACGATCCCTCTTCCCGTACGCGGGAAGGGACAAGAACAACAATGACATTGCTGGGGAGACAACAATGAAGGCCGCCTGGGCTGCGCTGTTTGCTATTCTCGCTGTTGCAGGCGCCGCGCGCGCCGACGATTATCCGTCACGTCCCATCACCATCATCGTGCCCTTCGCCGCCGGCGGGCCGTCGGATGCGATGGCGCGCGTGCTTGCCGAGCGGATGCGCACGGCGCTCGGCCAGCCGCTGGTGATCGAGAACGTCACTGGCGCGGGCGGCTCGATTGGCGTCGGCCGTGCCCTGCATTCGGCCCCCGACGGCTACACGATCTCGTTCGGCCATCTCGGCACCCACGTCGCCAACGGCGCCGTCTACAAGCTCAATTACGACCTGGTCGCGGACCTGGAGCCGGTGGTGCTGCTGCCGAGCAATCCGATGATCGTCGTCAGCAAGAACGCGGTGCCCGCAACCTCGCTGAAGGAGTTGCTGGACTGGCTGAAGTCGCGGCCATCACCGCCGACCGCCGGCACCGCCGGCGCGGGTTCCGGCAGCCACATCGCCGGGGTCTATTTTGAGAGCATCAGCGGCATCAAGCTGCAATACGTGCCGTATCGCGGCACCGCGCCCGCCCTGAACGATCTCATCGCCGGCCAGATCGACGTCATCGTCGACCAGACGTCGAACTCCATCAACCAGGTCCGCGCCGGCACCATTCGCGCTTACGCCATCACCGACGACAAGCGCCTGTCGTCGGCGCCCGACATCCCGACGGCGGAGGAGGCGGGCCTGAAGGGTTTCAACATGACGCTGTGGTCCGGCATGTGGGTGCCGAAGGGCACGCCGAAGGCGATCGTCGCCAAACTCAATGCCGCAGCCGTGGAAGCGCTGAACGATCCCGGCGTGAAGAAGCAGCTCGAAAGCCAGGGGCTGGAGATGACGCCGCAGGATCAGCTCACGCCCGAGGCCCTCGGCGCGCGCCAGAAGGCGGAGATCGCAAAGTGGTGGCCGATGATCAAGGCGGCCAACATCAAGGTGGATTGAGGCGTTCTGGTAGGTGGATTAGAGAAGCGTAATCCACCTCTTTGCGGCGAAAAGGCTGGTGGATTACGCTTCGCTAGTCCACCCTACGAAGCTGCGGCTATTCCGTTCCCGTATAGCCCACCGGCGTCGCCACGGCCGCCGCGTCCTTCGTCACCACGCGCTGGTCGCTCTTGCCGGCGATCATGCCGCTGCCCTCGAACCGGGCGCGGTAGACCAGAACGTTCTCGATCACGCGCTGGACGTAGTTGCGCGTCTCCGACAGCGGGATGCGCTCGACCCAATCGACCGGATCGACCTTGGGATCCCTGGGGTCGCCGCGCGCCTGCACCCATTCGCGCACGCGGCCACGGCCGGCATTGTAGCCGGCGAAGGTCATGATCTGGTTGCCGCGGTATTCCGACATCAGCGCGCTGAGCTCGGCCGCGCCCATCTGCGTGTTGTAGACGGGATCGGAGACCATCTTGTCCCAATCATAGGTCAGGCCGAAGCGCTTTGCGGTGTCGCGGCCGGCTTCCGGCGTCACCTGCATCAGACCGACCGCGTTGGCGGCCGACTTGTCGCGCTGGTCGAACGAGCTTTCGGTGCGCGCCACCGAATAGATCACGCTGGGGTCGATTGCAGGCGCGACCTGCTTGTGTTCAGGGATGCCGATGGTCGGGAAGGCGTAGTGATCGAGTGCGAGCCCGCGCGCCAGCGCCGACTTGCCGACCTCCAGCATCACGCGCGCATCATTGCGCCGGCCGGCGAGCTCGCCGAGCGCTTCGAGTGCCGCCACGTCGGTGCTCTCCTTGGCGAAATCCTCGGCGTAGTAAAACACCATGTCGCGCTCACCGACGCCGTAGAGCATGTCGGCGGCGCGCACGCGGTCGTCCGCGGGCGGCGTGTCGGCTGCTGCCAGCACGGGCGAGGGCGCGCGCAGCTCGATGCGGTCGAGGCCGAGCCTGGCGCGGGCGAGCTGGCCGTAATAGGCGGTCGGATAGCGCGCCGCGGCCTGATAGCTCAGGCGCGCATCGGCGGTTGCGTTCATCGCCTCCGCCGCGCGACCGCGCCAATAATGCGCGCGCGACAGCGCGATCGGGTTGGCCGAGCCTTCGTCGATCGCGGCGAAGTGCGTCATCGCCGCCTTGGGATCATCGAGATAGCGCAGCGCGATCCAGCCGCACATGAAGTGATAGTCGACGCGATAGACTTCCATCGCGGGCACGGCCGCCGAGCGCACCACATCATAGGCGGTTTTGAACTTGCCCTGGTCGAGCAGCTTTCGCGCGAGCAGGCGGCGCTCGCGCCACCAGGCGTCGGTGTCTTGCGCCGCCATCGTATCGGGCGCGGCGGCCAGGATCACCTCGGCCGCGTCGTCGATGCGGTCATTCTGGAGATGCCATTGCGCGCGGCACAGCACATAGCCGAGGTCGCGGCGCGCCTCGGCCGAGACGTCCTCGAGATAATCCTTGGCCTTGCCGGCCTTGCCGGTGACGGCGGCGCAGGCCTTGACGATCGCGAGCGCATCCTCGCCGAGCCGCTTGGCTGCGCGCCGCGCACCTGCGTAGTCCTTGGCGCCGAGGCGCTTGTCCATGCGGGCACGATGATCCTCGGTGGTCAGGAGATCGCGAAACGCTTCGTAGGAATCTTCCTCGCTGCGCTCGGACAATTCGTCGGTGCGCCAGGCATCGCGCACCAGACGCGCGGCCCTGTCGCTATCGCCCTCGGTCATCAGCACGCGGGCGAGCGCGAACTTGCCCTTGGCGCTGGTCGGCCGGTCCATCGTGAATTTGTGCACGGTCGCCGCGTCGGCCTTCTCCTGCCACAGCCGCGCCTCGGCGCGGCGGCGGAGCAGCGCGCTGCTCGGCCAGTCCGGATTGGCGGCGAGGAAGGCGGCGTAGCGCTTGAAATTCGCCGTGCTTTCGGAATGGCGCAGCATGAACCAGTCGGCGAGCTTCTGCCCCGCCGGGTCGGCAATGCGGTCGCGCGCCGCGCTCGCATCCTCGGTCTTGCCCTTCCGCGCGAGATCGATGGCATCCTTCAGCGCGGCGAGATCGCCGGTCAGCGGCGGGGCTGCCGGCTTGTCCGAGGGCGCGTCGTCCTGCTTCTTCGACTTGCGCTTGGCCTCAGCATGCTTGCCGGGTCGAGCCTTGCCGGCGGAGGCGTGGCGCTGCTTGCCGGTTTTCGCCTCATGCGACTTCTTCGGCGCGGACGATTTGTGACTGCTCTTCGCTGCCAGCTCGGTAGGGATGAAGGCCAAAGCGGCCACGGCAACGACACACGCGAGCGAGCGTAGGCACTGGTTCATTCCGTGGTCCCCCTGCGAAACCAGTACAAACCAAAGTCCGCGACGGTATGCGGCTCGAGAATCGAAACGGCGTCAAAAACGGTGACACGACGTCGTTTCGCATCCTCAAGCTGTTCCAACAATGCGGCGAAATACGGATGGAGCGAGGGAACTTGTGCAACGGCGGATAGAGGGGGCTCTTAACCTCTGTTAACCATTCAGGCTCGCGCGGTGGTTGCGGGCGGCTCCTTGGCGCCACAGCGGCCTGATTGTGCGTGTTCCCTGGTCCAGATACGGTGTATTGGGGTCCATAGCCGTTCCTGCAGCCCATTGCCTCACACCCATGCCGCTTTTCAACCAGTCGATCCGGCGCAAAATCGTCGGCATCGCCCTCGGATTGATCGTCCTGATGCTGGTCACCTCGATCCTGTCGATGGTGATGTCGAGCCAGGTCGGCGTCCTCCTCGACGAACTGACCAACCGCTACATTCCGGCCTATAGCCATCTCGCCCGCGCCAATATCCGCTCGCTGGAGCGTGCGCTGGCGCTGCGGCGAATGGTCATGACCAGGATGGGATCGGCGTCGGACGAGGAGGCCTACGCGGCGCGGCTTCGCGACTTCGAGGCATTGGACCGCAAGTTCGAGGAGGAGGCCGAGACCGCGCGCAAGCTCATCAACGCCATCATCGACGACCCCAGGACCCCTTCCGACAACGCCGCACTGGCACGGCTCGACGTTCGAATCGAGAGCGCTGTCACCGAGCTGCGGCGCAATCTGGACGAGGGCAATACGAAACTGCTCAAGCAGATCGAGACCAAGGACATGTCCGAGGCCCGCGGCACGCTGGAACAGCTCGACTCGCTGCGCGATGCGTTCAACCGGAAGGTCGACGCGATCCGCGGCGACATGCTGACGCAGGTCTTCTTCTCGACGTCGCAGGTGATCAGTCGGCAATACCAGGCGATTATCGTGTCGGGAGTCGTGACCTTGCTGGCAGCGGTGCTCGGATTTGCCTTTGCGCTCCTGGTGTCCAGCGGCATTACCCGCCCGGTGCGGCTGCTGCTCGCCGGCACCCGCGAGGTCGAGGCCGGCCGCTTCGACAAGACCATCACCGTCTCCACCCAGGACGAGATCGGCGAGCTGGCTGCAGCCTTCAACCGCATGACCGAACAGCTCAGGCACAACGAGCGCGTCCGCGAGACGTTCGGTCGCTACATCGATCCCAAGGTAGTACAAGGCCTGATCGACCGGCCCGAGGTCGCCATCGACGGCCAGCGCCGAGTGATGACCATCATGTTCTGCGACATGAGCGGCTTCACCGCGATGAGCGAGGGCATGACCCCGCGCGGCCTGGTCAGGGTGATGAACCATTATTTCACGATGATGTCCGGTCCGATCAGGAGCAACCGCGGCATCATCGACAAATATATCGGCGACGCCATCATGGCCTATTGGGGCCCGCCCTTCATCGAGGAGGACGAGCCGGCGCTGCTCGCAGGGCTTGCCGCCATCGACATGGCCGATCAGGTGCCCGCGCTGCAGAAGCAATTGCCGGATCTCCTCGGCATCCGCGCCATGCCGGGGCTTTGCGATCTGCGCATCGGCATCGCGACCGGAGAGGTCCTCACCGGGAGCATTGGCTCCGAGCTGATGATGAGCTTCACCGTGATGGGCGATGCGGTGAATCTCGCCTCGCGGCTGGAGGCCGTCAACAAGACCTATGGCACCCGTATTCTGATCTCGCAGGCGACGGCGGACGCGATCGGCTCGCACCTCGAATTGCGCGAGGTCGACCGTCTCGCGGTCGCCGGCCAGAGCGCGCCGCAAGCGATCTTCGAGGTGATGGGCCGGGCAGGCGTGCTCACTGCCGCGCATGAGGGCCTGCGTTCGCACTACGCCGGAGGCCTCGCCGCCTATCGCGCCCGCCGCTTCGACGAAGCCCGTGCCGCCTTCAACGCGGCACTCGAAGCCGTCCCCGCCGACGGCCCCTCGCGCGCGCTGCTTGCCCGTATCGCGCGGTTCGAAGCCAATCCGCCGGACGAGGGCTGGGACGGCGCCTGGCGGTTGGAGCAGAAATAGCTGGCGGCGCGGGAAAAATTGATTCTACTCGATAACGATGTTCGCCGTGACCTATTTCCCGGGCTTAGGTTTGGTGTCCTTGAGGCGTTTGACGGGGACACGCCGATGACAGAACTTGAGAACAGGCTCGAACGGTTCGAGACGCTCACCGCCGAATGCGAGCTGATCGCCAGGCTCGCCACCGACAGCACCAAGCGCGAGTTTTATCTGAAGCTTTCGGAGCAGTACCGCCAATTGGCTGTGGACATGCGCCAGGCCATCGCGAGCAAAGCTGCGGCCTGACGCCGGCAATCCGTTCTTAACACTTGGCGCGCATCCTCAATGCAGATGCGGGGACGTTTGCTGGGCTTCTCCGCTGTGGGAATGCCGGGCTTGTTGCGGTGCGGCGGCGCCTCGCGAGATTGTTTTGTCGTGCCTCACAGGGCGATCCCATGCGCCTCCTTGCGGTCATCGTGTTTGGACTCATGACGGCAGCCTGCAACCCGGAGCAGGACATCACAGGCTCGACCCCGGTCTGCGCGATGCGGAACTACACCTCCTTCAATCCCCGCGACATGAACCAGTGCGTTGCCGCCTGCAAGGCGTGCGACCACGGCAACACGGTCACCTGCACCACGTCCTGCACGCTCAAGGGCGCCCGCTGAGCCGCTCCGCCTCATGGTTTGGGCCTGACGGTTTCTTTGGCGGTGTTTTGGCACCGGAACGATTCACATGGATTAATCATTGAAGGGGATGGCAGGACGCGGAGTCCTTTGGAATGGGTATGCTCGATCCCGGTCGGTTCCTGGTGTCATGCTCTCACTGCGCAGCCTGGCCGATGGCGGCCAATGTAAAACGTTCGAGCTGGTCGGCTTCACCTAACGAGGTCCGCTTCGTGTGCCCGCGTTGCCGTCGCGAGGAGACTGCGATCATCTCCGCCTCCGGCGAGTTGACGCCGATCCGGCGCGTCGACGTCCCGCCGCGCGACGTCACCGCGGCTTGGGCTCAAGCCCAGCGCGCAAGAGGGCGAGCGTAGCCCGCCCGTTTAAGGACAAGAGGCGACGCACCGTCGGGGCCGTCTCGACGAATCCGAACCGCCAGGCGCCACGAAGCTGTCGCGGTTGTCCGTCGGGCAAAACATCTGACCATTTCTCGATGCGCCCGTGTCAATCCGCTCACGCAAAAATATTCCACTTTACCGAAATTCGGAAACGGCGTATGTGTCGCTCATCCCGGCTCATCCTTGAGGGGCGATCTCGTTGTCGTCTTGAT